>SKWQ01000270.1 GCA_007128855.1 Balneolales bacterium | reverse complement strand
TTGTCAACTGGCCGTCAGCCGGCGATCAGGACGACTACCCGGATAACGTCGCAGAGCTGAAAGAGGCGTTTGCATCGGCTCGCGCATACCGTGCCGCCCGGCTGGCGATGCAGAACGGACAGGCCCCGCATCATAACTTCGACAGCCGCTGGGAAGCCATGCTGCCTTTTCTGAATGGCGAGCGTCCCGTCGTGGTGCAGGCGAACGAGGTGCGCCAAATCCAGGATGCCATGGTCTGGGCAAAAAAGGGAGGCGTGAATCTGATCCTTCTCGGCGGACGGGATGCGCATCTGGTTTCCGCAGAGCTCAAGGCCAAAAACGTGCCGGTCATCATCACCTCGGTACTCAGCGCGCCGGGCAGGATGTGGGAGCCGTATGATATCAGTTACCGCCTGCCTGCGCAGCTCCACGAAGCGGGTGTGACCTTTGCGATTGCCGGCACGTCAGGTCCCGCCAACGCCAACCGGCTTGCGTACGAGGCCGGCGGAGCGGCGGCATTCGGCCTGCCCGTCGAGCAGGCGCTTAAGGCGGTCACGCACTATCCGGCAGCTATTCTGGGCCTGGACGATCGCATCGGTGCGCTGGAAGTCGGTATGGATGCCACGTTACTCGTTACCGATGGCAATCCGCTGGAATATGCCACACAGATTGAGCAGGTGTACGTGCGGGGCCGGAAAAGCGACATGTCCGACATGCACCGGCAGCTCTACGAAAAGTACCGGAAACGCGTTAGTGATTGATGCTGCCGCTCCTGGGGGCAAGCGTGGGTGACCCCGGACCCATTCACAGGCATTTCCTGATTGCCCCGATCACCTTGTCCTGGTCCGATTCGGAAAGGAATGGGCCTATCGGCAGGCTGAGAATGCGGTTTTTGACTGCCTCGGACTGCGGCAAGGTAAGTGATAGCCCAAGGTATAATGGAAGCTGATGGCAGGGAACCGGGTAGTAAACCATCGTCTGTATCCCGTTTTTTTGAAGTCTGTCCACAAAGCGGTCGCGGTCGCCTTCCATAAGTTGTATCGTGAACTGATGGTAGACATGGCCGTCGTCGGGCAGCACGGGAAGCTTTATGGCATCCAGGCCGGAGAGCGCATCGATGTAGCGATGTGCCGCTTTGCGGCGCCGCTCGTTGAATTCATCAATATAATCAAGCTTGACCTGCAGCAGTGCTGCCTGGAGCGTATCCAGACGGGAGTTGTAACCCAGCACTTCGTTGTGATACTTTTTCCGGGCGCCGTGTACCCGGAGCATGGCCGCTGTTTCCGCAAGACGATCGTCGTTGGTGGTGATCATGCCGCCGTCACCGAATCCGCCAAGATTCTTGGACGGGAAAAAAGAAAACGCGCCCGCAATGCCTGTCGTGCCGGTCTGCTTGCCGTCGCAAATGGAACGCCAGCGGTCCGAACAGCCTCTTTCGCAACCGGCACAGGAAGCACGGTAGACCGCACCAAATGACTGAGCGCAATCATCTATGACCAAAAGGCCATGACGATCGGCAATCTCCATAATCCGAGCCATTGCTGCCGGTTTTCCAAACAGGTGGACCGGCACAATGGCCCTGGTACGAGGTGTTATGGCCGCTTCCACAAGACCGGGATCCATGTTGTAGTCAACAGGCTCAATATCCACAAACACCGGTGTTGCACCCGCCATTTCGATCGACTCGGCCGTGGCAAAAAATGTAAAGCTGGTGGTAATAACTTCGTCCCCCTTGCCCACCCCTGCGGCACGCAGGGCTATCAGCAAGGCATCCGTGCCGGAATTCACACCAATGGCATGCTTTACCCCGAGATAACCGGCAACCTTTTTCTCAAACTCGCGGACCTCCGGACCCATGATGAACCGCCCATGGGACATTACCCTGTTGAAGGCGGCGTCGAGATCACCGCGCATATGAGCGATTTCCGGCTGAAGGTCAAGTACTGGGATCATGAGGTTGGAAACAATGTGGGTTTCGTATCGGTTTTCAGGTGCGGAGATTGCTGATATTGCTTATGGAGGAGCTTGGGATCATCATTTGCGGGGCGACCGGTAATCCAGTTTGCCGGTTGCGAGCTGTTCCGGAAGCGGCTCCTCTTCGGGAATATCCAGGCATTGGAGAATACCTTCTTTTACTGCATACCTCAAACCGGACTCCGGACAGGCCATGATGCCATCCGTATCGGGTTCCGGCAGCTTGAAACCGTGCCTGCTCATCCACCCCACCTGACGCGCGGGGCTTCCGACCATCAGCGCATAATCGGGAACTGTCCGGGTAACCACGCATCCTGCTGCTAAAAAACAATACCGCCCGAGCGTGATCCCGCAGACTACGGTCGCATTGGCGCCAATAGTAGCTCCGCGCCGGATCAGGATTTTTTCATACATCGATCTCCTGTTTACCTGGGCCCGGGGGTTGGTGACGTTGGTCAGCACGCAGCTTGGGCCAAGAAACACATCATCTTCAATAGTGCAACCGGTGTATACGGAGACATTGTTCTGGATTTTTACGTTGTTGCCGATGACGACCTCATTGGCAATGTTGACATTCTGTCCCAAAGTGCAGTTTTTCCCTATCCGGACTCCGGATTGCACATGGCAGAAGTGCCAGATCCGCGTGCCGGATCCAATTTCTGCAGGGGCATCGACCCAGGCTGTTTCGTGGATATTGACCCCCTCCAGGGATGTGATTCGATCGGACATTCTGTGGATTTTAATTTGTTTTGCGTATTGAGGTTGCGAAAATTCCCTTCCGGCGGGAGGAATGGGTATGCGACGCCCATCGGATGGATTCCTGCCCGCATCCGTGCCTCGCCAATTCAAAGACTTTTGCTGCGAAGCATGGGGTGTAACATGTCGGAGCTGTGACTCACCGGTATGTTGCGCAGGTCATGCACCAGTTTGATGGATTCCCGCGCATCATCAATGCCGAAACCGCGTCCAGCCAGGATCTCCTCGTATACACGCGTATGGAGGTCGGTGAATCCACCGCTGAACTCCACCTCTTCGCCATCTATTGTGATGGATCGATAGGTGGGTTTGCCATCCGCTATTGCCTGTGCCGGAAGGTCGGCGCGGTCCAGTGACAGATACCAGCTCACCGTGGCATGTTCCAGTTCCATGAACCCGCTCATCTTATCCGGATCCGAATGATGCAGCTCATTGTATTGTACCGGCCCGAAAAACCACATCAGCATGTCAAAAAAATGAATGCCAATGTTGGTGGAGATGCCTCCCGATCGCGAAATATCACCTTTCCAGGAGTAATGGTACCACTTTCCCCTGGATGTGATGTAGGTCAGGTCGACATGGCGCTTCTTTACCGTTTTGGCGCTTCCGCCGGCATTTCCATCGCCCGTTGCCTGTTCGTTATCGCCCACTCCGCCGCCGGTTCTTGCGGACCTGTCCTGCTGTTCGGAGGAAAAACGATCCTTCAAGGCAACGATGGCCGGATGCACACGCAGCTGCAACAGAGTGAATACCCGTTTTTCATGTTCCTGCTCAAGCTCCTGGAGAACGTCAAGATTCCAGGGGTTGAGCACCAGGGGTTTTTCACAAATGGCATCGGCCCCGACACGCAACGCCATGCGTATGTGGGCATCATGCAGGTTGTTCGGGGAACATATGGTCACATAATCGACACTGTGCTGGTCCTTGCTGCGCCGCAGCTTTTCCAGATGCCGGTCGAAACGCTCCGTTTCGGTGAAAAAACTTGTTTCCGGAAAGTAACGGTCGAGAATGCCGACGGAATCGTGGGGATCCGTCGCAGCCAGCAACACATTTCCTGTATCCTTTATTGCCTGCAGGTGGCGCGGGGCAATGTAGCCGGCCACACCGGTCATTGCGAAGTACCTGGTCATATGTTGAGATTTGTTACCCATCGCCTGATGGATGAGTGATCATGAAGTCGAAAAATGTAAATATAGGTATTTTGACGGCAAGTTTATTGCGATGATTGATTCCCGGTGACCCGGATGGACAAGCCGGCAGTTCCAACCCGGACAGATTACTGGAAACGCGAATCCCTGAACCCGTGATGTTACATCCGGCTTATGGAGGAAACGGCAACCACTTGATCTGCAAGTGAGGATTGGCGGGTTTTACCGATTTCGCAGACTGCATCCAATTTTGAAATCGATGATACGTTGTTGTATTTTTCAATCCGGGACTGTCTGATGGTCTCGATTGACTACAAATCTCAAAAAATTGCGTGCGGTTTCAACCTTTTTTTCCTTAAGTGCACTCTTGTGCATCGTTATTCCGGTTTCTTTTCCAGTCGGGAGCACGCTGGCCCAGTCCATAGCCATCAACGAGATCATGTCTTCCAATGGGCAGACCATTTCGGATGAAGATGGCGATTATGAAGACTGGGTTGAAATACACAATTTTGGAAACAACCCCGTCAACCTGCACGGATTCGGGTTATCCGATGACTACGAAAGACCCTTTCGCTGGGTGTTTCCGGATACCACGATTGAACCGAATGGCTTTCTGCTGGTGTGGGCCTCGAACAAGGACAGAAGAACACCCGGAGCGGAACTGCACACCAATTTTGCCATCTCCTCAGCAGGGGAGGAGATTATCCTCATGAATCTGCAGGGTGAACTGCTGGATGAGTTCCCGCAAATACCGATTCCGAGGGATGTTTCCGCAGGCCGCTATCCGGATGGGACCGGGGATTGGTATTATTTTGATCAGCCAACGCCAGGCGCCGCCAACAGTACGGAGCCGGAACGCAGGACGGTCGCTCCACCCGGCTTCTCCCATGCATCCGGGTTTTATTCCGACAGTTTTCATCTTGAATTGACCCATCCGGATCCGGATGCAATCATTCATTATACATTGGATGGATCGAAACCGGACACCACATCGCCGATATATACCGCCCCGGTCCGGATCTTTGATCGAAACGGGACAGAAAACCATTTTGCAAATATTCCAACGAATTTTCTGGATGGCGCTCGCGGATGGAGAGAGCCTCCTGTCGTGAGAAAAGCCACACCGGTAAGAGCCATCGCCGCCAGGAATGGCTCACTGTCCATATCGGTTGTCACCAATACCTATATGGTCGAGACAGGTACGGATCTTCCCTACTCCCTTCCCGTTGCTTTTCTTTCAACGGATGAAAAAAACCTGTTTGGTTTTGAAAAAGGTATATATGTTCCCGGGCAATATGCCGAGGAAACCGAAGGGCAGTGGGGGAACTATGATTTGAGGGGGGAGGACTGGGAAAGAGAGGCCTCACTGGAGATCTTCGATGAAGCTGGTCAGGTTGTGCTTGCTCAGGACATTGGAGTCCGGATTCACGGAGGATTTACCCGCAGGTTCCCGCAAAAGTCACTTCGACTCTACGCACGAGGCGACTATGGGCAAACCCGTTTCAATGCAAGAATTTTTCCCGATCTTCCCTATGTTGAATACAACCGGTTGATACTCCGGAATTCAGGCAACGATTGGGGCAATACCATGTTCCGCGATGCTGCCGCCCAAAGTCTTGTCAGGCACCTGGACTTTGATACCCAGGCATACCGGCCGGCCATTCTGTTCATAAACGGAGAGTATTGGGGGATCCACAATTTCCGTGAGCGTTACGACCGGCACTACCTGGAACGCGTGTACGGTGTTGATCCGGACAATATCGAAATCCTGACCGGTATTGGCGAGGTAGAGGAGGGGGATGACCTGCATTACAATGAACTTCTGGATTTTCTGTCCAATAACGTCATGGGCAGTGATGACGCTTATGATCAGGTTGCCACGATGATGGACATCAACAACTTCCTCGATTACTACGCTGCTCAGATTTACTTTGGCAACAATGACTGGCCGGCAAACAACATTGATTTCTGGAGGCTCAGGGTGCCTTTTGACCCTTACGCGCCAAAAGGTCACGACGGCAGGTGGCGCTGGCTCTTGTATGACGTTGATCGGTCGCTGGGATTCGTCACTGGCTATGAGTTCAACATGATGGATCACATCACGGACGGTGGGCCGGAGACGCTGATCCTGGACCGGTTACTCCTGAACGATCAGTTCCGATATGATTTCATCAACAGGATCGCTGACCAGCTGAACAGCGCTTTTCAGCCGGAACGCGTCAAACAGGTACTCGACAGTCTGAAAACCCCGCTGGTGCCGGAAGTTGAGGAACACATCAAGCGATGGTGGTGGCCGTTGTCTGTTCCCGACTGGGAACAGGGAGTGGTCAACATGAAAAACAGTGCCGA
>SKWQ01000265.1 GCA_007128855.1 Balneolales bacterium | reverse complement strand
TGCTGGAGACGCCCCAGGCGCTCACCCGCATCGACGACATCCTGGAGTTCAGCGCCGGCATCGACGAGATCCATCTGGGCCTGAACGACCTGCACCTGGGCATGGGCCTCGACTTCATGTTTGAACTGCTGAGCGGCGGCATTGTCGAATACGTCGCTCGCAAGGTCCAGAACCACGACATCCGCTTCGGTTTCGGCGGGGTTGCACGCGTAGGGCGCAAGGACGCCGTGCCGGCCAAGCTGATCCTCGGAGAACACATCCGGTTGCATTCCGAGATGGTCATCCTTTCCCGGGCATTTCGCATGGGCATCAACGACGTTAACGAACTGAAAGACAAAGTCAACCTGCACAATGAGATCAAGCGGCTCGATGAGTGCGTTGAGGGATTCCGGAAATCCAGCCAGAAACAGCTGGAGGACAACCGGCGCAAGCTGATCATTGCCGTACGCAATTTCGTATCTTCAAAACGGGAGGCCGTGGCCGTATGACACCCCGAACCGCCCTTTTCCTGCAGAAACCGGATGTGCTGGACCGGCAGCGGACGCACCTTGAGGAGCTGTTCGCCCGCTACCTGCCCGGCACAATCTGCCATTTTGCGGGATCACCCGGGGATGTCCCCGCCGGTGAGGCATTCGACCTGGTCATCACCCCGCAGCTCGACTGGCTGCCCGATGTCCTGGAGCGCATACCAGGCCCGCAGCGCATCCACCTGACCAGCGCCGGCCGCGACGTGCTGGATGCGATGGGCCTCGATCTCGACGGCATCACCGTGACCACCTCCGCCGGGGTCAACGCCACCGCCATCTCGGAATATGTTTTAGGTGGCATACTGATGCATGCCAAGCAACTGCATCGCTATCGCGACCTGCAGCACCGTCGCGAATGGCAACGAAACTGGCTTACCGAACTCACCGGCGCCCGCCTCGGCATCGTCGGCCTTGGCAACATCGGCACGCGCGTCTTGGAACGCGCCCGTCCGTTCGGGTTTGCGATCCGCGGCTGCGACATCAGGCAGGATGCACCGGAAGGGGTGGAGCACGTGTACGGCGTGCCCGAAATTTCCGATCTGGCCGCCTGGTGCGACATCCTCGTACTCTGTGTGCCGCTGACGCCGCAGACCCGCGGACTCATCGGCGCCGATGTACTTGGCGGGATGCGTCCCGGCTCACTGCTCATCAACGTGTCCCGGGGGCCGGTCGTCGACGAACCCGCCCTTATCGATGCCCTGAAAAGCGGGATCCCTGCCGGCGCCGTCCTCGATGTATTCGAAGAGGAGCCGCTGCCGGCCACCCATCCGTTCTGGTCCATGCCGCAGGTCGTCATCACCCCGCACGTTGCCGGAACCACGCAACGATATATGGACAACATGTTCGCCACCATCGTCCGGGAACCTGTTCAGGGTTCACCCGGCACACATCAAGAACCCGTGGCTATATCAAGAGCACAAGATTGAGAGGAAAAATCATGAGAAACCTGCTGAAATACCTGACCGACCTTGGCATCTGGACGCTTGCCCTTCCACTGGCCTACTTCCTCAGGATCGAAATGCAGATCACCGAGCATGTGTACGATGTTGCTATGCTGACGGCATTGTCCATGCCAATAAAAGCCATTGTGCTTTACCTGTTCAAGTTCCATCGTCAGAGCTGGACCCGCATCGGCATCTGGGATCTGTTCCGAATCATCCAGGGCGTTGCCGTGGTTACCCTGATCGTCGTTGCCGCACTCTTTTTCATCCGGCAGGGATTCTACCTCCCGCGCAGCGTGCCCGTGATCGAGGCAGGGATGACTATCCTGTTCCTGAGCAGCGTGCGCCTCTTCTCCCGCATCCAGAATGAAACCGTCAGGCGCTCGGATGTTCGTCATTCCACCCGAAAAGTCGCACGCGTCCTGGTCGCCGGTGCCGGTGAGGCCGGTACCATGCTGGCCCGCGAAGTGCGCCGCCACCCCGAATCCTACATGGAAATCGTCGGTTTTCTGGATGACAATCCATCAAAGGAGAAGGAATGGTACCTTGGGTATGCCATTCTCGGTTCCCTGGAGGAGCTTACCGAAGTGGCGCACCGGCACCGCGTTGACAAAGTGATCATCGCCATGCCGAAAGCCGATGGTGACGTGATCCGGCACGTGGTCACCATGGCCCAGGAGGCCGGCATCGAATCCCAGATCATGCCCGGCTATTACGAACTGCTCAGGGGCAATTTCAACATCGCGAAGCTCCGCAAGGTGGATGTGACCGATCTTTTGGGCCGCGATCAGATCGAGCTCGATGTCGCCCCCATATCCAAATACCTCTACGGCCGCACCGTGCTGGTGACCGGCGCCGGCGGCTCCATCGGCAGCGAGATCATCCGCCAGCTCACCAAATTCAATCCGAAGCACGTGCTTCTGCTCGGCCGGGGTGAAAACAGCATTTTCCGCGTCGAGCGTGAATTCCGGACCGACTATCCGAACATCACGTTCACCCCGATCATCACCGACGTCCGCGATCACGACTCCCTGGAACACATCTTCAGGAAATACCATCCGGAAGTCATTTTCCACGCCGCAGCACACAAGCATGTCCCGCTCATGGAGGACAATCCCGACCAGGCCGTCCTCAATAACATCGGCGGCACCCGCAACCTGACCGAACTGGCGCTGCAATACGGTGTCGAGCGGTTTGTGAACGTCTCATCGGACAAGGCCGTGAACCCGACATCGGTCATGGGCTGCTCCAAACGCGTGGCCGAGTATGTGGTGCACCGGGCATCGCTGCGCGCCGGCGAAAACCAGTCCTTCGTCTCGGTGCGTTTCGGCAACGTACTCGGCAGTCGGGGCAGTGTGGTCCCGCTTTTCAAACAGCAGATAGAAAACGGCGGACCGGTCACCGTCACCCATCCCGATATGACCCGGTATTTCATGACCATCCCCGAGGCCTCCCAGCTTGTGCTTCAGGCCGGAGGTCTCAACAACAACGGCTCCATCTATGTGCTGGACATGGGCAGCCCCGTCAGGATCGTGGACCTGGCCCGCGACCTGATCCGCCTGTGCGGATTCACACCCGATGTGGACATTGATATCGCATACAGCGGTATCCGTCCCGGCGAGAAACTCTATGAGGAACTGCTTACCGATGAAGAAGGCACCACCGCCACCCGCCATTCCAAGATCTTCAAGGCCCGGGCGAACGGTCCGGCCGCAGATGAACTTGAAAGCATGCTCGAGGATCTGTTTGCCGCAGCGCTGACGCAGGATAGCAACAAAATCCGGCGTCAGTTCAAGCATATCGTGCCCAGTTTTAAATGTGAAGTGATCGACAATGCAGAGGAAGGCAATGCACATGGCCAAACTGCCGAACAGGAATCCATACCCGAAAGGCTGTCGAATCCCGGGATAACCAGACCCCCACAAATGCAAAAGCCGTTTTTAAAACTGCGCAAGGCAGGGAATAGGTCCACTGGAACAAAGCGCGCCGCGATGCCGCAGACGGCAGCCGAAACGGTTTCAGATCCAGAACATGTGAACGCCAATTGAATCCGCTTGGCAGGAAATCCGTGTAGCAGGACGATCCGTTTTCGATCTGCTGCGCCACACCTATCCTCAAACGTATCCTTTCACGTATCCGGGCCCGCCGGAACGGAGATTCCCGGGTCCGCCGGCACAGGGAATCCCGGTTCCGGTGGATTTCGTTTTTATTCGATGTGGCATCTTGTTAATTTCCGTCTTTATTTTTCTATAAAAATCAGCAAGATTGTAACCGTACCTTTCCCATGACGCACAACGCACCCGCCCCGGCAGGACTGGACTCCCTGCTCGAAAAGATAAACTCCCGCACCTATACCGTCGGCATCGTCGGCCTTGGCTATGTCGGCCTGCCGCTCATGTGGACCTTCCACGAGCAGCGAATGCCCGTGCTCGGCTTCGACATCGACAGCAGCAAAGTCGACGCCATCAGGGCCGGCCGCTCCTACATTAAGCACCTTGGCGAGCCCATGATGCAAAAGCTGGCCAAATCGGACCTGTGCGACGCCACCACCGATTTCAACCGCATCCCTGAAGCCGACGCCATCTTGCTGTGCGTGCCCACGCCGCTGGACGAGTACCGCGAACCCGACATGACCTACATCGAGGGCACCGTGCGCGCCATCGCCCCGCACCTGCGCCGCGGACAGATGGTGATCCTGGAATCGACCACCTACCCCGGTACCACCAACGAGCTGATCATCCCCCTGCTTGAGCAGATCTCCGGCCTCAGCGCCGACTCCGACTTCTACGTGGCCTACAGCCCCGAACGCGAGGATCCCGGCAACGTCAGCTTCAATACCGCCAAAATCCCCAAAGTAGTGGGTGGACACGGCCCCGATGCGCTCACCCTCGCCTGCGCCCTCTACGACACGGCCATCGTGCAGACCGTTCCCGTCAGCGACTGCGCCACCGCCGAGGCCGTCAAACTCACCGAGAACATCTTCCGCTCGGTCAATATCGCCCTGGTCAACGAACTCAAAGTCGTCTTTCACGCCATGGGCATCGATGTCCATGAAGTGTTGGATGCGGCCGCGACCAAACCGTTCGGCTTCATGAAATTCACGCCCGGTCCGGGCCTGGGCGGACACTGCATCCCCATCGACCCGTTCTACCTGACCTGGAAAGCGCGCCAGTACGAGCAGAACACCCGCTTTATCGAACTGGCCGGCGAGGTCAACACCGACATGCCGCGCTACGTGCTGCGCCGCACCATCGAGGCGCTCAACGCCCACAAAAAGTCGGTCAACGGCAGCCGCATCCTCCTGATCGGACTGGCCTACAAACCCGATGTGGACGACGACCGCGAGTCGCCGACCTACAAGCTGATGGACCTCTACACCGACATGGGCGCCGAAGTGGCCTATTACGATCCCTACGTGCCGGTGATCAAGCCAAGCCGCGAGCACGGTCACTGGGCCGGCACGCCCTCGGTTGACTGGGACGAGAAAACCCTGGCCGGGTTCGATGCCGTGGTCATCGCCACCAACCACGCCGAGGTGGATTACGAGCAGCTTGCCCGCTGGACAAGGTGCATCATCGACACCCGCAACGCCATGAACGGACGCGAAGGCGTGAAGGAAGGCCAGGTCTGGAAGGCGTGAGGGCGCCCGCTTGTTGTTATTCTCTGAACGTCACACTATATTCCATGATCGCGTTCAGATTATCACTCACTTTGATCTGTAGTGTCGTAGAGAATTTCCTTAAAAATATTACTACCATGAATATTCCGATGGTAACCCGTCCATGTACCCGCACATTTTCGATTGCCCTGGTGGTTGGAATGGCCATATTGATATCCCTGCCAACGACCGGCCTTTCACAGGACCGGGAACATGTGCCGCCCCAGCCTGATCTCCGCAAGTGGAGCCTGCAGGTATATGGCGGATCCATGGTGGCCCGTACCGGTACAGGATTCACCCCGTTTTCCGGATCAACCGGCGTAAATTCCGGATGGATCAACCCGTCGTTCGGAGCCGGAATCGAGTACATGGCAACGCCGTCGTTTGCCCTGAACCTGCGTTATACCTATGCCATTGTGGAAAATGAAGACGATCTGCCTTCCTACCAGAATACCTATCAATCGGTGTCGGCAGGTGCCAGCATCTACCTGCTCAACCTCACCAGGCTGGACAAGGGTCACTCCTGGTTCAATCCCTATGTCTCGTTCAACATCGGCTACGGCCAAAGTGAATGGACCAATCTGGAAGGCCTGCCCGACAGGGATGCCACCCATGGGCATTACGGATTCGGACTTGGTACCCGTATCCGACTGGGCAGCGCCGTCGACCTGTCACTGGATTACATGTACCAGGTCTTCAACCCCGGCCACCATGTCGATGGCCACAACAACATAAACGGTGCGCGCGACAACGACCGCCTGGCCGGACTCATGGGCGGACTCGTTTTCAACATGGGTAGCTCACGGCGTCCCCATTCCCGCTGGTACTCACCCGTACCCGCCACCCAGGAATGGCGCAGGAACGTAGACAGCAAACTGGCCGGACGCGAAGATGAATGGGACCGGATCCTCAGCGACCTGGAACGCCAGGACGAGCATCTCTCCCAACTCAACCGAGAGATGCAGGAAAAGGCCAGCCAGCGTGATCTGGATCATGCCCGCCGTACCATCGATATGCTGGAAGCACAAATCAATGATATGGGATCGCAACTTGACAATGACATCCAGCGCATCAACCACATCCACGAAGCAGCCGG
>SKWQ01000026.1 GCA_007128855.1 Balneolales bacterium | reverse complement strand
GCTTCCAGGAATTTGACTTCAGGATAGATGATGAAGGGGATAGGTGTTTCCTGCTGCACGAAATAGCGGCCGTGTATGGAGAAGTTGCGGGGTGAATTGTCCCGGTCGCCAAGTTGAGAATCCGAGAGTCCGTTGGGCAGTCCCGCCCAGGTACCGCGTCCGGAACGCCGTGCAAAGACCGGCAGGCGCGGATCGTCCTTCTCCAGGAGCATGTCCATCAGCGTCTCGCTGATCCGGTACTCGTCGAATCGGAAGATCCAGTACATCGGGTTTTCGTGGACCAGGTCGCCGGTGCCTCCGCCCGGATCCGTCTGCAGCATGGCTGATTGGCTGTTATTGCTGATGATCAGCCCTTCGTTCAGCACCTCGCTCACGTGGCTCTGTGCCAGCTGCGGATCGGCATACGATACCCGCATGGCCAGCCGCAGCCGCAGCGAGTTGCCGAATCGCCGCCACTGGTTCAGATCGTCGTTGAACAGAACGTCGGCCGGACCTGTGCGCACCCGATTCGGATCGGACTCATCCAGCTGGTCTACGGCCGCTTTCAGATCTTCCAGCATGTGGCGGTAGATATCTTCCTGGGAATTGTATGCCGGACGCAGGATACCTTTCTGAGCGTCCATGTAGGGGACATCGCCCCAGAAATCGGTGACACGGTGCATGGTGAACACCCGCCAGATCCGGGCCTGGGCATTCAGGTTGGCCATCTCGGGGATGTCCTCGGTCATTTCAATGGCCCGTTGGATGTTCATCCCGAAATCGGAGTAGGAGGCCTGCCATAAGGAGGTGAGCCAGTCCTGCCGGGTTTCGTAACGGTCGGTGCCCCATCCGGGCTGGATGTTGGCCAGGTATTGGGAGTACCGGTTCCCGTACAGATCCTTGCTGCGCTGGTAGACGTCGTAGCGCAAGGCGCCGTAGACCAGGGCACGGGTGAACAGCATTTCGGGCGGCACTTCGGTCGTTCGTGTCGGATCGGTATTGATGCGCCCGAAGTCATCGGTACAGGCACCGATGAAGATGAGGGCGAGCAGCATTCCGGTGATTGTTTTCTTATTCATAGTCTTTGTTCCACGTATTAAATATGATTTCATGGGTCACTCCGTCAGATGCGGACATTGATGTTGAAACCGAGACTCCGGGTTTCCGGAAAACCGAAGGCCTCAATGCCCTGGGCGTTGCCAATGTTGAAACTGCCCTGTGCCGGACTGAAGCCGGGTGTGTTCTTGTGGATGTAGAACAGGTTCCGGGCGATTACGGAGACTTCCAGGCCGGTGATCGGCAGGCGTTCCGTCAGACGTGGCGGCATGAAATAGGACAGGGATAGTTCGCGGAAGCGCACATAGGTGGCATCGTAGACAAACTCCTCTGTCACCGGGCTGTATCCGCCGATGTTCTCCCAGTAGATCTGCGGGTCGACGGGCTTTTCATTGCGAGCCCATACGGGATTGCCGTTGTCGTCCTCGCCGACCTGGACCACGCCTCTGGCGACATAGCCCCGTGGGACGGCATCGGGATTGCCGGCTTCCAGCTCTGCCTGGTAGGCATACCACTCATCCCGGCCATCCAGCGTGAACTTGGCGTTGCCGCGTTGCGCCAGCAGTGCGTTGGTGAGTGAGTAGACATCGCCGCCGACCGAAATGTCGATAAGCGTGCTCACACCGAAATTCCGGTAGCGGATGTTGTTGGAGAGGCCGGCGGTCCAGTCGGGGTTGAAGTTTCCGAGTACGCGGTCGCCTTCGGCTACGAGGGGAAGCCCATCGCTGCCGATGATACGGTCGCCGTCATCGTTGCGTGCGTAGGCCCGTCCAACAATGTCTCCGAAGGGGTCGTTGAGGGAAGCCCGGACAACGGCGCCGTCAATGCTCCCGAGGAAGTAGTTGCGGACATCCTCGCTCAGTTCGATGATCTCGTTACGGTTGATGCCGAACGTGACGCGCGACTGCCAGCGCCAGCCGGTCCGCGTATCCACCGGGATACCGGTGGCAATCATCTCGAAGCCGCGGTTGCGGATCTCGCCGGCGTTGATCACCGCCGCATTGAAGCCGGAAGTGCGCGAAACGGGCACGGTGAGGATCTGGTTGCGCGTGGTCTCGGTGTAGCCGGTCATGTCGAACGTCAGACGGTCGCCGAAGAAACGCAGGTCGATCCCGGCCTCGTAGGAACGGGCGGTCTCGGGCTTCAGGTCGATGGCAGGCAGTGTGCCCGGCAGATTGGCAAAGGGCAAGCCGAAATGACCCGGGCTGACCACGAAGTCGAAATTGGTCATGTAGGGGGATGCCCCGGCGCCGACCTCAGCAAAGGAGAAGCGGAACCGGCCGAAGGTGAAGGTCTCGGACTCCAGTCCAAACATCTCGCTCCAAATCAGGGTCGCCGACACGGACGGGTAGTAGAACGGGAGGTTGTCCACCGGAAGGGTCGAAACCCAATCCACCCGGTTGGACATGTCCAGGAAGGCGTAGTTGCGGAAGCCGAGCTGGGCAGATCCGAACAGGGAGTTCTCCCTTTCCCGGCGTAATCCGTAGATATTGGCGACGGTCTGGGCGTTGCTGATGGTGTAGAAGTCGGGGATGTTGAGCCCGACGCCGCGGTAGCCCACGTTGCGGTCGGTGTAATTGCGGTAGTTGGCGCCGAGGTTCATTTCCAGGGTCCAGTCCTCGGCCAGCTCACGGTCGATGGTCAGGATGGCCGTGGTGTTGAACTCCTCGACGGTGCGGCTCTGCAGGGTGAAGGAGGGCTGGTCCTCATAGGGCGTGTTGGTTGCCCGGCGCCACTCGCGGGTCTCCTCGAAGGAGTCGATGCCGGTGCGCAGCATCATGCTCATCCAGTCGGTGAGCATGTAGTTGACCTGGGCAAAGCCGTAGACACGGTCGCGTTCGTCGTCGTTTATGTTCAGGTTGTAGGCCCAGTAGGGGTTCATGTTGCGGGTGGCGCGCTGTCCTTCGGGACGCAGCCAGGCGCCGTCCCACGTCCGCGGCAGGCCGTCGGCCGTGCGGAAATCCTGCAGATCCTCCAGACGCTCGCTTCGCGGCATGCGCACCAGCGCCTTGACCGGGTTGTCGGGGTCGCGGGCCTGCGGGGGACGGTTGTAGCCGTCCTGCTTCACGTAGCCGAAGCGGCCTTCGGCGCGCAGCCGTTCGCTGAACTGCTTGTGCGCCCGCAGGGAGACGCTGTGCCGGATCACCTCACTGCTGGGATAGATCCCCTGGTTGTTCATGTTGGTGTAGGAGAGGCGGTACCCGTGGTCCGTGCCGCCGCCGCTCATGGTCACGGTCTGGTTGCTGGTCACCCCGGTGCGGAAGAAATCGCGGACATGGTTGCCTTGCGGGGAGAACGGCCGGATGTTGCCGGCCCAGTCCTGCACCATGATGTTGCTGGACATGCGGGGTCCCCAGCTGGACTGGATGCTGTTGTCGATGAGGTAGTAGTCACCCTCTTCATTGTAGTCGGTAAACCGTCCGGATACGCCCCGGCCGTATACATTCTGAAACTCCGGCACCAGTACCGGGGTGTCGAACGTCACATTGGATGTGTACTCGACCCCAACCCCGGCAACTCCGCGTCCGCTTTTGGTAGTGATCACAACGGCGCCGTTGGCGGCACGGGCGCCGTAGAGCGCGGCCGCGTTGGGACCCTGGAGGATGCTGATGGTCTCGATATCATTGGGGTTGATCTGGTTCAGGCCGGTGCCGTAGTCGAAACCGCCCCACTGTCCGGCACTCATCCCGCCGGAATTGTCGATAGGCATACCATCCACAATGATCAGTGGCTGGTTGGCGCCACCGGGACGAAGCGAGCGGTGACCGCGGATGACGATGCGCGCCGATCCGTCCGCACCTGTTCCGAGTCCGGAGATCTGCACATTGGCCACCCGTCCCTGCAGGGAAGACATGAAATTCATGTCGCGGGTGCGAAGAAATTCCTCGGAATTGACTTCCTGGACGGTGTATCCGATCGATTTTTCGGCCCGGGTCATGCCCATTGCAGTGACAATCACATCATCACCCACAAAAACCACCGGGCTCAGGCGCACGTTGATGGTGGTCTGGTCGGCAATGCGGACCCTCCGCTCTTCGAAACCGATAAATGAGAAGATCAGCCGATCGGCATCAGCCGGTACACTGATCTGGTACCGGCCGTTCTCATCGGTTGTGGTGCCGGTAGTGGTTCCTTCAATAATAATATTGACTCCGGGCAGGGTGGACTCGTCTTCTGCATCGAATACTGTGCCGGTTATGGTCCTTGTTTGCGCCTCCGCAATGGCCGTCCAGGAAAAGATCAGAACGAGCATCAGGAAGGCAGATAGTATGTTTTGTTTCATGGTGGAAAAAATTGGATGAAAAAAATAGGATCACACTGTCAGGAGTGACAAAATTATGGCCCTCAAATACATACGACCTCTGTTTTCCCGTTGGGAGTCCCTGTCCGTCTGAGTGCCTAATAAACGCTATGTAATCGCTTTCACATTTTAATGGAAAAGCGGATGAATTTCTACTTTTTTTTTATGTCAGGCGCAGTTTTGGAGACAGGAAAAAAGCGGATGCGGATGCGTTTCCATCTTGTGTCGGTTTGACTATATTGGAACGGAATTGTCATACGGCTGCACCACCCGGCGGGTCGGCCGTATATACATGGGGCATTCACCGAACAATCATTGAACCTATTTTTGCAGTTATGTTTATTTCCGGCACCACTCTGCGTCCTTATACCATTTTTTCCATACTTTTACTCATCGTATTTTCCGTCGCCTGTGACGTCACTTCGGATGATCCGGAGGACAATGGGCCGCTCCTTCCTCCACCCGGACCCCGGTTCATGGGCGCCACCGCAGGCGATATTGTTACGCTCGATGATTTTGAGGTAAACAACCTTCCGAAAATCCCCTGGCAGGCGGTTCCCCGTGATGGTGCGGCGCTCGCTTTTTCCGACATGCCCGAGTATTTCCGCACCGGACCCGGCATCGCCATGCAGGAACCCCTCGAGTCCGGTAGGAACCGGGTCTATGTCTACCATGTGGTCGGAGATGGGCAGGGCAGCGGGGTGATCACGGCCGTGCTGGAGAATACCGGCGATGAGGATATGACCGTCACTTTCAAAGCATACGCTTTCCCGCAACCATCCGGCAACTACCTGTTCATCGGAAAGGAGGGCCTGGCGAGGTATTTCGAAACCCGTTTCCTGGAAGCGACGGTCCCGCAGCCCATTACCATTGCCCCCGGGGAGCGCGCGGTGCTGGATCCCGCAATGGATGAAGCGGTGACCTCCTATCCGGTCCTGGTACACGGCTTTTATGAGTTCGAGATCGACCAGCCGGGCGTGGTGAGCGTGCTGATGCGGCGAACGGACATGGACAGCCGCGATGCGGTCGATGAACTGGATCTGCTCCCGCGCCGCCTGCCCGGCGAGCGTACCAGCGGGGCCGGACGCGGACTCTTCGAGCAGGCCGACTTCGACATCATAAACGGCGAGGACTTCATCCTCGACAGTGCGGACGGCGTAAAACGACTGATCATCGCCGACGGCAACGACGATGACTGGGTGCGCGGATGGGACAGCATCGCCGAGGGCGAACACGAAAACCGTGGCAATTATGGCGTTTTCTACCACATTTCCATCGAACGGAAAAGCAGCGACAATCGGGGCATCGCCGTGCTCATGGGCAATAACTACGGCGTCGGTCCGAACGACCCCAACAACTTCTGCATGAACCAGTCCGGAGCCGTGTTCGTGGATTCCGGCGCCGATCCGCGCGGCGTGGTCCGCATCCCCGAAAACCAGACTTTTTTCAATACGAAAGGGGAGTATGTGCTGCTGCAGGCGTACCGTCCGCTCAAGGAGGGGGAGACCCACACCATGAACATCATCTATTCCCCGCCCGGTGCCTCCTGCCTGCCGACACCCATTGTCTTCGTCCCCTTTGAACGCGCCAACTAAGTAGAAAGAGGGTCCGCTTTGTATCTCCATCCGATCGACATCGCCATCATCGTCGTCTACTTCGCCGGCATTGTGTGGCTTGGCTTTTTCCTGTCCAAAAAGGCCTCCAAAAACCTTGACGCCTACTTCCTCGGCGGGAACAAAATCCCCTGGTACTACCTGGGCCTGTCCAACGCATCCGGGATGTTCGACATCTCCGGGACGATGTGGACCGTATCCATCCTGTTCATCTACGGCCTGAAAAGCGCCTGGCTGCCGTGGCTCTGGCCGGTCTGGAACCAGATCTTCCTGATGATCTTCCTGGCCATCTGGCTGC
>SKWQ01000250.1 GCA_007128855.1 Balneolales bacterium | reverse complement strand
TATGTCGACACCCTCGGCTGTTCCAAGAATCAGGTCGATTCCGAGGTGTTCATCGCCCAGGCACGGGCCAACGAATTTGAGGTGGTGACGGACCTGGAGCAGGCCAACGTGCTGGTGATCAATACCTGCGGGTTTATCGAGGATGCCAAGCAGGAATCGATCGACCACATCCTGGAGGGCGTGGAGCTGAAAAAACAGGGCAAGCTGGAGCGCCTGCTGGTGATGGGGTGCCTGTCGGACCGCTACCTTGACGACCTGCGCGCGGACATCCCGGAAGTCGACAAGTATTTCGGCAGCAGCCACACCTCGCTGCCCGGGGTACTCAAAGAGCTTGGCGGACGCTATCGCAAGGAGCTCGTTGGCGAGCGGATGCTGACCAATCCGTCGCATTATGCCTATCTGAAAATTTCGGAGGGATGCGACCAGAAATGCTCGTTCTGCGCAATACCCATCATGCGCGGCGGACATGTATCGCGTCCGGTCGACGAGCTGCTCATCGAGGCGCGGAAACTACGGGCCAAGGGGGTGCGCGAGCTGGTGCTGATCGGCCAGGACCTCACCTGGTACGGGCTGGATCTGTACGGCAAACGGACGCTGGCTGATTTGCTGAAACGCCTGTCGGATGTGGGTTTTGAGTGGATCCGGTTGCAGTATGCCTATCCCACCCGGTTCCCGATGGACATCCTGCCGGTCATCCGTGAGCGGGAGAATATCTGCAACTACCTGGACATGCCGGTCCAGCACGCCAGCACCGAAGTGCTCAAGTCCATGCGGCGCGGGATGAGCGGACCGCGGATGCGGGAGCTGCTCCACCGGATCCGCGAGGAAGTTCCCGGCATCCGCCTGCGGACTACACTGATTGTCGGTTATCCCGCCGAGACGCAGGAGCATTTCGCCGAGCTGCTTGATTTTGTGCGGGAAATCCGCTTTGAACGGCTGGGGTGTTTTGCCTATTCACAGGAAGAGGCCACAACGGCTTATGATCTGGGGGATCCGGTTCCCGCTGCGGAGAAACAGCGCCGGGTCCAGGAACTGATGGCGGTCCAGGAGGAGATTTCACGGGAGCACAACGAGGCGCTCATCGATCGGGTGCTTCCGGTGCTCATCGACCGGATCGAGGACGGTGTGGCTTACGGGCGCACCGAATGGGACACGCCCGAGGTGGACAACGAGGTCATCATCCAGGATGCCGATGCGGGCTTTTCCACCCGTGACCTGCACGCCGGCACTTTCTACGATGTGCGCATTGTGGATGCGGAAGCCTATGACCTGTTCGGTGTGATTGCCGGACGCCATTGACCCATTAGCCGCCGATGGGAGCAACTGTTACTGATGACGCCTGGTCAGTCGGTCAGATTTCCTGTCGCCGCTGACCCAAATCGCGGGTGTGATCACAGGGTGATCATGCCGTTTCCCGCTGTGAATCCGGCACCATGTCTTCCGGATCCGGCAGGCGGAAGGCCATCAGCGAGCCGGCCAGCATCATGATCGTGAAGGCGGCAATGACGCCCTGCACGCCGAGCAGGGCGGCCAGCAGGCCAATCAGCGACGAACCCAGGAAGATGATGCCCACCAGTGTGTTGCTTACGGCCACGTAGAGCGGGCGCTCCTTCTCCGGGGCCGCGTCCACCAGATAGGTCTTGCGTCCCATCCGCGTGCCGGCCTGCGCAAAACCGGTGATGAAGATGATGGCGGCGAGCCACCAGGCGGTGTAACCAAGATCGAGCCACCAGCCGAGGGTCAGGGCGATCACCGCGGCGACAACACCGATGAGTCCGCCCCAGGCCATGGCGTGCTTGCTGGAGCGGTCGGCCAGCCGGCCCCAGAAGTAGCTGCTGAGGACCATGGCCAGGCTGTTTGCCATGACGAACAGGCCGAGTCCACCCAGACCGGCACCCAGTTCCCGGGCGAACAGGGAGTAGAACGGCACGACCAGCGGCACGCCCAGGAGCAGGCTGCGGGCGATGATGAAGTTGCGGAATCCCGGTTGATCCGAAAGCAGCCGCCAGCCGTTGCGGGCTTCCTCGATGGCATTGCGTCCGCCATCGGTGGCTCCGGCCTGCTCCTTGATGAAGGCGAACAGGGTCGTAGCGGCAAACCAGAGCAGTGCGGAAACGGCAAGCAATCCAGCGTAGAAGAGGATCGGTTCGTCCTCCCCGGCCGTCAGGGTCAGCCAGGCGCCGGCGGCCAGTGCGAGGGCGCCCCCAACTGTGGCCCGGATGGACAGGAGCGTCCCCCGTTTCCCCTTCGGGATGGTCTTGGCCATCACGTCCTTGTAGCTGACCGATGCGACCCCGCTGGAAACGCTGAAGATGGCCAGCAGCAGCAGGACGCCGATGCCGCCCCACAGGCCGCCGACGAACAGGGTCAGCGGGATCATGAGCAGCAGCGACAGTGCCTGGATGTATCCGGACACTACCCAGAAGTATTTGCGGCGGGGATATTTGCGGATGCGGGATGAGACCACGAGCTGTGGAAGCAGTGAACCGCTGCGGCTGAGCGGCACCAGGAAACCGCTCAGGGAGGATGGGGCCCCCATCGCACTCAGCAGCCAGGGCAGGACCAGGCCGGGACTGGCAATCTGCTCGGCCAGCTTGGTCAGCGCGCCGTTTCCCGCATTGAGGAAAAAGTTGCCCGGCGCCTCGCGACAGGCGCTGTCGGGGATATCACGGCATGCGCGGTCATCGTCGATCGTCAGCAGGTGATAGGCCTTATCGATTGCGTTGTCTTTTCCGGACAAAACAGGTTCCTTTTTGTGATGGTCGCTCATGATGGTCAGAAAACGACGGCAGCGGAAAGGGAAATCGCACGATGTTTCTCGTCGTACTCGAATTGCGAGTCAAAGATGTTCTCTATCCCGAACACCAGACGCGCTTCCAGGTCCAGATCGACCATCATCAGACTGATGCGTGTGCCGGCGCCGACCACAAAACCGAAATCGCTGTCGCGGTACCAGTCGCCGGCCTGGGGAATCTCCTGTCCGCCAACGGTGAACGTAACCCCCGAACGGAACCCGACATACGGTCCGCCGAACAGATTGGGTTTCACGGGGCCGGGCAGGGGCAGAAAGGCCTTCGCAAGCAGCGGAACGTGGATGTAGTTGAGCCGCACGGTGGCAGGCCGGGGCGTCTGGAAACCAACGATAATCTCGTCGTATTTCATCCCCATCTGCATGTAGATCATTTCCGTCTGGATCGAAACGGGCATGAAACTGAAATTATAGCTGGCGAACATGCCGAAGTGATAACCGGTCATGGAGTCGGTACGGTAGACCGAATTTGTGACGGATGTGATGTTCATTCCGGCACGGAATCCGTAATCAAGAAGTTGGGCGTCGGCCTGACGCGGAACGGCCAGGGCGACGAGCAGGATGGCCGACAAGGCCGCTGTTTTCAATAGTTGCATAGCTCCCGGGTTTTCAATGGTTCTGCAGGATAAAGCGATGGGTTGTGTTCAGGGAAGTTAGCAAATCCTGCCGAAATTCTGAGTGGAAGTTATGCCAGCCGATTACCTGTACGGGAAGGATGGTGCCCCGGGTTTGCAAGCTGCGTGCGTTGTATATTGCCACCGTTATCCACCAGTCACAATATAACCGTGAACCGACGGCTCATCATATTCGATTTTGACGGCACGCTGGCCGACACGCTCGGGTGGGCAGCGGGGGAGATGACCCGGATTGCCGCAACCTACCGGACGCGGGATATCGGTCCGGATGAGCACGACCGGCTCCGCACGCTGCATCCCTCCGAAATCATTGATGCACTTGGCATTTCTTCCTGGAAACTGCCCCTGATCACCTGGGATATGCGCCGGAGCATGAGGCGTGACATCGACCGGCTGAAGCTTTTTCCGGGAATCGCCGGAGCGCTTCGCACGCTGTCGGATGCGGGTGCGGACCTGGCGATCCTGAGTTCCAATTCGGAGCGGAACGTCCGCTCGGTGCTGGGATCCGACCTGGCTCTCCTGATCCGCCACTACCAGTGCGGGGTCTCCTTTTTTGGCAAGGCCGGGAAACTGAAACGGCTCCTCAGGAAGACCGGCACCGATCCCGCTGACGCCTGCTTCATCGGGGATGAACTGCGCGACCTGGAAGCCGCCAGGGCCGCCGGCATCGCTTTCGGGGCCGTGAGCTGGGGTCTCAACAGCAAAGAAACTTTTGAGAGGCAATCCCCGGTTTGGGTCTTTACCCGGCCGGAAGAGATCTGTCCGGAGGGGCTCGCCGGGTGCGAACATCAGGGCCCCTGAAACCAACACATGCAACCCGCACATCCATGAATATCCTGCTCACCGGCGTCACCGGTTATATCGGCAAACGGCTGCTTCCGGTACTGGTCGGAAACGGCCACCATGTGATCTGCTGCGTGCGGGACCGGAGCCGCCTGAACCTCGGTTCGGAGCTGGCTTCGAAGGTCTCGGTGGTGGAGGCGGACCTGCTGGATCCGGACAGCCTGTCGGCCATCCCCGAGGACATCGACGGGGCGTACTACCTGGTGCATTCCATGTCCTCCCATTCCGGTGATTTCGAGGAGATGGAGCGCCGGTCGGCCGGGCATTTCCGCGACCGGATGAACCGGACGCGGGTCCGTAACGTGATCTACCTGAGCGGCATCATCAACGACCTGAACCTGTCGAAGCACCTGGCGTCGCGCAAGCAGGTCGAGGACATTTTGGGTTCCGGCCAATATGCGCTGACCACGCTGCGTGCCGGTATCATCATCGGGTCGGGCAGCGCATCGTTCGAGATCGTCCGCGACCTGGTGGAGAAACTGCCGGTGATGATCGCGCCGAAGTGGCTGAAGACGCGCTCGCAGCCCATCGCAATCCGGGATGTGATCTCGTTCCTCGAACGCAGCATGGACGACGAGCGCACCTGGAACCGGAGCTTTGATATCGGCGGACCCGATGTGCTTACATACAGAGAGATGCTGATGTTGTACGCCGAGGTCCGCGGACTCCGCCGCGTAATCCTGACCGTGCCGGTGCTCACACCAAAACTCTCCTCCTACTGGCTCTATTTCGTCACTTCCACCACCTACTCGCTTGCAGTGAAACTGGTCGACAGCATGAAGGTGGATGTGACCTGCCGGGACAACGACCTGGCGCAGATGCTCGACATCTCACCCATTCCGTACCGTAAGGCGGTTTCCCTGGCTTTTGAAAAGATCGAACAGAACGCGATCGTGTCCAGCTGGAAAGATTCGCTCATAAGCGGGAGGATGCGGACCGGACTTGCGCAGCACATCCAGGTACCCCAACACGGGTGTTTCAAGGACCGCAAGGAGCGGCCGATCCGCAGCCGCGACGAGGTCATGGCCCGCATCTGGTCCATCGGCGGCGACACCGGATGGTATTATGCTGACTGGCTTTGGGGGATGCGCGGGTTCCTCGACAAGCTGTTCGGTGGCGTGGGATTGCGGCGTGGACGCACCTCGATCGATGGCATTAACACCGGGGACACGCTCGATTTCTGGCGGGTACTGCTGGCCGACAAAGAAGAGGGGCGCCTGCTGTTGTTTGCGGAGATGCGCCTGCCGGGTGAAGCATGGCTGGAGTTCCGATTTGAAGAGGACCGGCTCGTCCAGGAGGCGACATTCCGTCCGCGCGGGGTTTGGGGACGCCTTTACTGGTACCTGGTGCTGCCCTTCCACTTTTTCATCTTCAACGGGATGATCGACCGGATTGCCCGCGATGCCTGACCAATCCCGCCGCCATGGGAGGCAGCACAGCCCGGCCGGTTTGAAGGAAGCGTGACCGCCCTGAATCCCGCCCGCCACGCGTATTGAACCTGAGCCCCTGCGCACGAACGATTTCCCATGGTGTCACATTGGAAATTATGACCGTTCTTGTATCTTGTCCCTGACCGGATGAACATCATTCACTGCGGAACCAAAACAGGGACACTATTATGACTCGCTCGCGTTTGTTCACACTGCTCCTTCCTGCCATATTATTCAGCAGCATCGCTACAGCACAAATTCAGCCCGACACCCCCTACTCACCCGACTTTTTCCCGTTCTCTGTCTGGTACAGCGGCGGTGACGCGCGGGCACCCATGCAATCGGAAATTACGCCCGAATCGCGCGGAGAATGGCTCCGCGACCTGCAACAGATCCGCGACCTCGGCTTCAACACCGTCCGCACCTGGGTGGAGTGGCAGCGCGTGGAACCGCGTCCCGGCGAGTTCAACTTCGACAATCTACGCCTGCTGATGGAGCTGGCCGGCGAGGTCGGGCTCAAGGTGTTCATCCAGTTCTATGTGGATTCGGCACCCGACTGGGTGGGCAAGCAGAACCCCGATGCAAAGTTCATGGCACAGGACGGTACCCTGGTCGAGTCGCAATCCG
>SKWQ01000266.1 GCA_007128855.1 Balneolales bacterium | reverse complement strand
TTTCGGATGAGTTATCCGCGTCCAATGATTAATCCGCTTTCCGATGAGTGGTCCGAGTCCTCCTGCAAGATCCCGGCACTCCAGGGCAGATAGTTGGATGACCCGTATTGTTAATTTTTTCTTATATTCAGGCCTGTTCCATTTTTTCAAATTCCCTTCATACAATATGTTAACAGGCCGGGGATTCAGCCCGGTGCAAAACGGTTTCCGACAGTGAATTTCAAACGCACCATTTTACTTGTGGAAGATGAAGCCGAGCCGGCGGAAATGCTTTCAAATTATCTTGAACTACATGGCTACGAAGTGCTTCTGGCAATGGACGGCAACCGCGCCATTGATCTGATCGACAAAAATGCACAAACCATCGACCTGGCCATCCTGGACATCATGGTCCCCGAGAAGAACGGATACGAGATTTGCAGCTACCTGCGAAAGCATCCGGTCCTGAGCGATGTTCCGGTAATTTTTTTGACCGCCAAGGACAAGGAGAAGGATGAGATTGCCGGCCTGGACCTGGGTGCGGACGATTACATCCCAAAACCTGCCAGCCTGACCCTGGTCAAGGCCCATGTCGAGTCGATGCTCCGCCGGCGTCCGCGCGAAAAAGGGAGCTGGATCTCCTTCCGGAATGTCTTCATTGCCCCGGAAAGCATGGAGGCATGGCAGAACGGGGAGAAGATCGAGCTGACCAATACCGAGTTCAAGCTTCTAAAGCTCTTTTTCGAAAACCCCAAGCGGGTCTATACCCGGCAGGAAATCCTTGAGTACATCACGGATGAGGAGAAGTATGTTTTCGACCGCACGGTGGATGTGCACATCAAGAATCTGCGCCTCAAGCTCAGGGATGACGGCGAGCTGATCAAAACCTATCGCGGGATGGGATACGGACTGAATAAAGATCTGGCCTTCTCCTGATGAACATACGCTCCAAACTGGCACTTACCCTGACGATTATCCTGATCGTGACGGTTACCGCCGGAAGCGGCTACGCGTTGTTCTACATCCGTGCCTATATTCTGGAGAAGGCCGTTGCCGACATGGAAGGGGATGCCTACTGGATGATGCACACCCTGAGGTTCCTCCCCGGTGGAGTGCAGCTTCAGGAGGAGCTGGAGCGTGTCGGGCACATCTCGAATTATGACATTGCACTTTATGATTCCAACGGGACCATCCTCGCGTCTTATCCCGCCGGGACCCAGAGGTCTCCCCATCTTCATTTGCGCCCCGAAGAACTGCGCCGCCTGCTGGACGATAAACCGGTCATCCAGACGATCAACCAGCCGGGTGATGAGAGGATCTGGGTCTACGCCACCATTGAGGAGAGCCAAAGCCGGGCACGCTTTTTTGTGATCAACCAGTCCAAAAACCAAATATTCCGTCCGGTTGCAGATATTCGATATATCATCTCCCTCGGACTGGTGGTAGCCATCCTGATGATACTGGTTTTGAGTGCCGTGCTGGCCTATTACATGGCGCGTCCGCTCCTGAAACTCACCCGGGATGTGGAGCGGATTGCCGAGGGGGATACGGAGCATGTCATCTATATGAAGCGGGCCGACGAGATCGGCACCCTCTCGGAGTCGGTCAACAAGATGGCCCACAAACTGCGCTCTGATTACGACCACCTCCAGAAGCTGAATGAGAAGCAGTCGCAGTTCTTTGCCGATATCACGCACGAGGTCCGGAATCCGCTTCATACCATCATGGGATCACTGGAAATGCTGGAGCATCCCCAGCTGGATGACGAAAAGCGCTGGAAATATGTCCGCAACGTAAGGAGCCAGGCAGAACGCATCGGCCGGCTATTCAAGGACCTGATGACCCTGCAGCGGTATGACTCCGACGAGAATTTCGTGATCCGCGAGCATATCAATCTGGCGGGACTGGTGGGAAATGTCTCGGAATGGTACAGGGAGCCGGCAAAAAACAAAGGCGTGGAGCTTGTGACCGACACCCATTCCTGCATGGTGTATGCCGATCCGAACAAGATTGAACAGGTTCTGGACAACCTGGTCTCCAACGCGATCAAGTTCACCAACAGCGGAACCATATCCATTAACTACACCGATAACGGAGAAAAAGTGGAGGTTTCTGTCCGCGATACCGGCATCGGGATACCGGAAGCGCACTGGCCCCGGCTTTTTGACCGGTTCTACCGTACCGACAAGGCAAGATCCAGGGACAAGGGCGGAACCGGGCTGGGACTGTCGGTCGTTAAAGGTATCCTCAAGGCACACAAGAGCGATATCCACGTGGAGAGCGATGTGGGCAGGGGGAGCCGTTTTTATTTTTTCCTGAAACCATCCGGGCAGGAAGCCCGGAAACCGGAAATGTCCCTGAAATCCTGAATATTTTCATAAAAATGCGTAACTTCAGGGTTGCTTTAATCTACCCATCCGCAACCGCTCCGATAATGTTGAACGGCTTCGCGGCGGGTCCAAATCCCCGAATCTGTACATGAGTAACAACGGAAAACGAATCGGAGTTGTCTTACTGAATCTTGGCGGTCCCACATCCGAGCTGGCGGTCCGCTCATTTCTCGAAAATCTGTTTGGCGACCAGGATATCATCAATTTGGGCGGTGGTCGTTTTCAGACCCGGCTGGCGAAAGTAATAGCCAAATTCCGCTACAAGAAGGTGGCGGAGAAATACCGGGAGATAAATGCCTGTCCGAACGGCTGCCAGGGCAGCAAATACTGTCCGAACCGCCGCGACAAGGTCATTTCCGACTGCTGTTCGCCCATCAACTCGCTCACCGAATTGCAGCGCCGCTCGCTTGAAAAGCAGCTTGTGGATGCCTGGCCGGAGCATTTTGTGAAGGTCTACACGGCGATGCGCTACTGGGTACCGTTCGATTACGATGTTTTTGAGGAGGCCGTGTCCGACAATATCGATCACCTGGTGATGCTGCCGCTGTATCCGCAGTTCTCCTTTACCACCACGGGCAGCAGTTTCCGCAACTGGGAGGAGATCCGCAGGGGACGTCCCGCCGACGCTCCGCAGCCCGCGTGGCAGGAATATCTGGTGGGACAGTATCATCTCAATCCGAAATACCTTTCGGCCCTCAATCAGCGCATCGACGAGCGGCTGCAGGAGGATTTCACCGATGAGGAGCGCAGTAAGGTGCACCTGGTCTTCACTGCGCACGGGACCCCGCTGAGCGAAGTGGCGAAGGGCGATCCGTACACAAAACAGATCGGGGAGACGGTGGATGCGGTCATGAAGATGCGCAACCACCATGAGACACACTGGCTTGGCTTCCAGTCGCGGGTCGGGCCATCCAAATGGACCCAGCCCAACACCGAGGAGCTGGTTCTGCGTCTTATCGATTATGGAGTGAAACATATGGTCCTGATCCCCGTTGCTTTTGTGACGGATCATATTGAAACCGAACACGAGCTCAACATCGAACTTCGCGAGGTGATCGAAGAGGAGAACAAGCATGTGGAGAAGATGGTGATAAGCCGCGGACTGAATGACCATCCCGATTTTTTGGCGGCATTGGAGGATGAAATTTCCAAAAAAATAGGGCATATTACCGGCACGCCGGTCCCTGTTGAAGAAAAAGCGCAAACTGTCCCGGAATCAGAGGATTAACAGAAACTCCGGCACGCACTAGGTATTGGACCGTATAGCAGGCATGATGAAGGAAAAAACCCCGCAGATCAGCGAATTTTCAGCGGTAGGCATCAATCACTGGAAAGCCGATGTGGCTCTCAGGGAGAGTTTCAGCCTCTCTGAGGAGCAGAAGAAGGCTTATCTGGATGATGCGCGGGTCATCGGACTGAGGGATGTGATCATCATCTCCACCTGCAACCGGACCGAGATCTTCGCCCGTACCACCACGCCGGGCATCCTCATCGAACTGCTGGTCAAGCATACCGGCGGCATCCGGGACCGGTTCGACGAGTTCGGGTTTGTCTTTGAGGGCGACGAGGCCGTGCGCCATCTGCTGCGCGTGGCGGTCGGACTCGATGCGCAGATCCTGGGAGACCTGCAGATCATCAAGCAGGTCAAGGAGGCCTACGAGTACACCCATTCCCTGGGCATGGTCGACACCGTGTTGCACCGTCTCATGCAATTCGTACTGCGTACGCACAAGCGCTCGCGCACCGAAACGGACCTTGCCAGCGGTGCCGCCACCACGGCCTATGCCGCCGTCCAGTTTGCCCGTAAACGGCTCTCCTCCTTCCGTGAAAAGAACATCCTGCTTGTGGGGACCGGCAAGATCGGCAAGATCACCTGCAAGAACCTCATCAACATGGGCGCACGCAACGTCGTGCTGCTCAACCGCAACAGGCAGCGGGCCGAAAGCCTGGGCGAACGGTTCCATCTGCCGGTGGCCGGGCTGGAGGATCTGAAAACCGAACTGGCGCGGGCCGATCTGGTCATCGTTGCCACCGGCGCCGACCGTCCCGTGATCCGGCAGGAGCAGCTGTCCGAGCTGGAAGGGACCGGCCGCAGGGTGGTGATGCTCGACCTTTCCGTGCCGCGGAACATCGATCCGGCCCTCGAGGCGCACCCCAACGTCGAACTGGTCAACATGGACCAGCTCAACGACACCACCGACGAGGCCTACCGCCGCCGCGAGCGCAACATCCCCAAAGTGGAGGCGATCATCGACCAGGAAATCGCCAACTTCAAGCTCTGGCTCTCTGAGCAGAAAGTAGTGCCGACCATCCGCGCACTGAACGAGAAGCTGCACGACATACGCAGCCGCGAGATCGAAAAATTCCGTTCCAAATTCCCTGATTCGGCCATCGAGGATGTGGATCACCTCACGCGCCGCATCGTCAACAAGATCATGGCGCACTCCATCGACCATCTCAAGGAGAACCACGCCGCGCCCGAGGAGATCACGCGCCTGGTGCACTCGATGTTCAAACTGGAACCGGAGTCGGATGTCGAGCGATGAGGCATCCCGGCACCTCTGGAACCCCGCCCGCCCACTACCATAACCAGACCGGAGGATCACCGTGACCGGAAAAACGCTCCGAATCGGCACCCGTGACAGCCTTCTGGCAACCTGGCAGGCCCGTTTTGTGCAGGAGCGGCTGAAGCGCGCAGGCCACCCGGCCGAACTCTGTTTCATCAAAACCGAAGGCGACCGCGTCCTGGACACCCCGCTGCCACTGATGGGCGGCAAAGGCGTCTTCACCAAGGCGCTGGACGATGCCCTGCTGGCAGGCGAAATCGACCTGGCGGTGCACTCGCTGAAGGACATCCCCACCCGGCTGCCGGACGGTCTCGCTATAGGGGCCGTCAGCCAGCGGGAGGATACGGCCGACGTGCTGGTGACGCGGGATGCCGCTCAGCCCCGTAGTCTCACAGACCCGCTTTATCGGGCCGTGATCGCCAGCAGCAGCAACCGCCGCATCGGGCAGTGGCTGTCGCGCTACCCGCGGCACCGGATAACCGATATCCGCGGCAACGTCCAGACCCGGCTGCGCAAGCTGGCGGAAAGCGACTGGGACGGGGCCATTTTCGCCGCGGCCGGCCTCATCCGCCTGGGTTTGCAAAAGGTCATTTCCACACGGCTGGACTGGATGCTGCCGGCGCCGGCGCAGGGCGCCATGGCCGTCATGATCCGCGCCGGTGACGGCCGCCTGCGGGAGGCGCTGGCCTGCGTGCACGATCCGGAAACCGCCCTGTGCACGTCTATCGAGCGCGATGTGCTCCATACCCTTGAGGGCGGATGCAGTGCGCCGGTCGGCGCACTGGCCGTGTCGGATGGTGGATGGGTGCGCCTGCGTGTATCGACGGTCTACCCGGACGGTACCGGCTTTCTCTCGTTTGATATGTCCGGGTCGCGTGAAAGTGCGGCGGACCTGGGCAGGCGGGCTGCGGACGAAGCCCTCAGGCGCGGGGCCGATGTGCTGATCCGTGATCTCCGGGGCAGCAGCAGGGCCGATGGTGATGAGGACAGCAAAAATGACAGCAAAAGTGACAGCGATGCGGACAGGGTTGCGGTTTCGGCAGGGGCCTCAAAAGGGCAGGAGACGGTGGCAACCCGCCTGGCCATATCCACCCGGACAGTGACCTCCGGGGAGGTGTCCCTGGCCGCCCGAAGCGGGATCCGGCTGATGGATTATCCTGTCTGGCAGTACCGGTGGATCGCACCGCCGCCCCACCTGACGACAACGATCCTGGCCTTGGCGCCGCAGGCGTGGGTGTTCACCAGCCGGCGCGGCGTGGAAGGGTGGTGGCGGATCTGGCAGGAGCAGCTCAGGAAACAGCAGCTCCGCGAAGAAATTGCCGGCAGGACGGGAGCTGCGTTCCAGGACAGGGAGGCCATGCGCATTCCCCAGGTTTACGCGGTTGGCCAGGCTACGGCCGATGCCGTGCGGCGCTTTTTTGGCG
>SKWQ01000036.1 GCA_007128855.1 Balneolales bacterium | reverse complement strand
TTCCCGCCAGTACCACAAATAACGGTAAGTTCTGCAGGATGGATGACCGCAGTGATTGCCGTTGCCTGTCTGGACAATACTTCACCATCGGCGTGAATCGTGACTGGCAGGGCGGATGAGATGCTAACGGATCGGCACAGTATCGACGTGATTTTCGGACCCTCCTCAGCCCCGAACAGGAGCACACGGAGCAAGAGCGGGATGCGCGCAAAGACCCCGGTATCACGGATCAGTACCAGGTCGAAAAACCCGTCCCCGGAATCTGCATTAGGTGCAATGCGTATGCCACCGCCTTCGTACGGACCATTGGCAACCGTGGCCATGAGATACCGGCCCCTCCAGTTCTTATGATCCGCTGTTATCTCCATTTCACAGGCCCGGTAGGTGAACAGGGATTTCAACACCCCGCTGAGGTATTTCCATTTGCCACGAAATATCCGGATCCTTGAAGCATTCCAAGCCACTTTTCCATCAAATCCAAAGCCAAGGGTATTGATGAAAATCGGACAGGCGCCCCTGGCTTCCTGCGCAGGCGCCACCACATCCATGCCGGTGACTATCCCAGCATCCAGCTTCCGGATCGAGATGGTTCCGGATGCGGCTTGCCCGGATTCCGAATCCCGAAGGCCGGGATGTAACATCCGGTACCCATTTGCGAGCAGGTTCACGGCGTCTTGCAGTTTTAGGGGTATGTGCAATCCCCGGGCGATGTCATTCCCACTGCCCACGGGCAGGATGCCAAGGCAGCATTCCGTACCGGTCAGTCCTCCGGCAACTGCGTTGATGGTCCCGTCCCCGCCTGCTGCAACCACCACCCGCGCTATTACGGATGCACTGCGGGCCATGTCCCGGGCTTCCGACAGCGTGGATGGGCACCAGATCTGAAATGTAATGCCGGTATCAAGCAAGAGGGATTCAATGCGGGTGAAAGCCCGGTCACCGACGTGACGGTTGACGGTATCATCTGACAATGACGGTCGTAGAATGATGATCAGCTGAAAGTCGTTTCCTGAACTCAAACCAGTCCCTCACAGCAATTTTAGGAGAAAATCACGGCTCCCTTGAACCACTCCGGCCGGCAAAGGAAATCCTGTAACATGGTAACGGTTTTACGCGTGTTTTCCTTCTTTTTTGTACCTTGTCCCCATGGAAAAGACCCTGTTTCTGGATGCGGGCAACACCCGGATTAAGGCGGCCGAAAAGGTGCGTGGTAGTGAGGTGCGGACGGAAAGCACGCAGTCCGCCAGTGACCCTGTGGCTGATTCCCGCACATGGAAGCTGCACCGTCTCCCGGAATATGATGCACCGGAGTTTGAATCCGGCCTCCGGGACCTGTGCCGCTCTTTTGACCGCATCGTGCTCTCTTCAGTGAAGAAGAAGTTTCAGGCGGATGAACTGGAGCGGCTGCTGGGGGCACAGACAGGCCACCAGAGCCGCCGCATACGGGCAATTACGCGATCGGTGCTCACCGCGGACAGGCACCGCTATCTGACCCCGGAAACACTTGGTATCGATCGTTACCTGGCTTGCCTGGGCGCCTGGAGCCTAGGGACCGGACCCGTGATCGTTACGGATGCGGGCACGGCCTGCACCATTGATGGCATGGATGCCGGAGGGGTCTACCGGGGCGGTGTGATCATGCCCGGCCTCCACATGCTGATCAAAGTGCTCGGCAGCGGTGCGGATGGACTTTTCCCCGTTTCGTCAACGCTCCCGGATTCCTGGCCGCCTGACTCCACTGCAACGGCCCTTCAGGCCGGAACCGCCGGGACCTTCCTGGCCGCCTGGGAAGCCCATGTCCGGCGTTGGCAGACCCTGTTTCCGGATGCCCGGATCTGGCTGACCGGCGGCGATGCCAGTTTCCTGCTGAAAAACAGTACGATCAAAGCGGAATATGACGGATACCTGGTGTTCGAAGGGATGCGGCACTGGCTGGAGCATGACCTGGAACAGACATCTCAAGGCCGATCCTGATCGGTGCCCGTCCCGCTCAAGCCTGATCTTCCCCCTGCTGCCTGTTTATGGTAACCCCGCTCAGCTCCGGATCTTTTCGAAGATAAGCGCATTGACCATTTGAAGGGCCACCTGGTTCTCACCGCCATGCGGGATGATGATGTCCGCGTAGCGCTTGGTCGGCTCCACAAACTCAAGGTGCATCGGTCGCACGAATTTTTCGTACTGGTCCAGCACTCCCTCGATGGACCGTCCCCGTTCGGTGATATCGCGGCGCAATCTGCGCAGCAGGCGCACATCGTCATCCGTATCCACGAACAGTTTGAAATCCATCAGTTCACGAAGCTCCTTTTCGTAAAAGATAAGGATCCCATCCACCAGAATGATTTTTTTCGGGGTTATCGTGAGCGCCTCATCCTTGCGGATGTGGTTTGCAAAATCGTAGATCGGGCATTCGATACTGTATCCGCTGCTCAGTGCCTTGATGTGCCTTACAAGCAATTCAGATTCCAGGGATGCGGGATGGTCAAAGTTCTGCTTTGCCCGCTCCTCGAAAGTAAGGTGCTTCAGATCACGATAGTAGGCATCGTGCGCGATGAGCGAGAGGTTTTCCTCCCCGATGGTCGTACATATGTGCTGGATGACAGTGGTCTTTCCGGAGCCGCTTCCCCCTGCGACTCCGATGATCAATGGTAGTTCCATGTGCTGATGTTGGTAATATTGTATTTGTGTGGATGAGGTTGTCCGAAAAACGGCAACCCGCGCTCATCAATTCTGTCGGTTCCGGTCACGTTCCAGGCGTTCCTTGTAGTCCCGGATGGACCGGAATATGGCCGAGGCCATGATACTCTGCCCGTATTCACTGATCAAAAACTGCTCTTCCTGGGGATTGGTGATGTACCCCAGTTCCACCAGCAAGGCCGGCATGGAGGCGTGGTACAATACGATGAATCCGGCCTGCTTGACCCCGCGCGAGCGGCGGCGGGCCCGCTCGGAGAACTGGTTGTCCATCTTGGTGGCGAGCATCTCACTGCTTGCCATGAACCCGATGTTGGACAGTTCATAGACGGCCAGCTGTTCCGGTGTCAGCTCTTCGGAACGCTCATCATCTGCCTCAAAACGGATGGCGCTGTTCTCCTTTTTCATGACCTCGAAGGCCTCGCGGCTGCGGTGCATCCCGAGGAAGTAGATCTCGGTGCCGTAGGCATGCCGGTTCCGGTTGGCATTGGCGTGGATGGAAATGAACAGGTCGGCCTCGGATTGGTTGGCGATCTGCCCGCGTTCCTGAAGCGGGATGAAGGAGTCGTCGGTGCGGGTGTAGACCACTTCTATTTCCGGGAGATAGCGTTCAACGTATTCGCCCACCTTCAGGGCAACCGCCAGTGCGACTTTCTTCTCGTGGGTCCCGCGGAACCCGATGGCGCCGGGGTCACGACCGCCGTGTCCGGCATCGATAACGATACGGTTTAACTGCAGATAGGCCTCCGAGAGGCGTGGCTGTTCGACGCGGAAAAGGTCCCGGTCCAGCGGCTGCTCCGGGGCGGTCCAGCCATTGCGCGCAAGGTCGGGTGAGGTGTCGACATCATCGATCAGATCGTCCCAGAAAATCGGGAAGAGTCCGTCGGTGAGCACTTCCAGGTCGTAGGGCGAGGCCTCGGTGAGGCCGATGAGCAAATCCTTTCCGTTGGCATCCAGATAGGCATCGGCAATCATGTAGATCTCTTCACCCAGGTAGATGTCGGCCCCGATGCCACCCTCGATATCCTGATAAAAAAAGCTCTCAAAGGCATCGTTGCTGTTGCTGGTGCGCAAATTTTCAGAGGAAATCCCGTCCTTGTACAGCGCCAGCTGGATGAGCTTGGGGTTGGGCTGCCAGATGAAGAAGGAGTCGGGGTGGCTGGTCATGTGGAAGCGGATCACGTAACCGAGCCCGTCCGACCGCTCCGCAGTGGTCACCCTGTCCAATGGCTGGGATGCCAGTGCGGTCTGTGGAACGGGCAGCAAACCGGCCCATACCCATAGCGTCAGGACAGCAAACAGGAGAGGAGCGATCCGTCCGGACGCGCGGGTTCCGGATGTGAAAAATGATTTCGGATGCGACAACATGGGGCTCAGGGGGTTTTCAATGAAAATACGGCGATTTTGCCTATGAAAGCAAGGAGTTATGGAGAAAATGATAGCAGGTGATGCCAAGGCTTACTGATATGTTGAACGAGTGTTTTGTCCCGTACTGGGGTATTTCCAGCAATTCCTGGCACCCGGCAAGCAAGTCGGCGTCGATCCCGGTCACTTCGTTGCCGAAAAGGAGGCAAAGCCGGGTTTTCGGGTCAGGGTGGTAGTCGGTGAGCAGTCGGCTCTGGTGCGTCTGTTCCATCCCGGCGAGGACATAGTCGTTGTCCCGGCACCAGGCAACATGATCCATCGGATCGGCGGCATGCCTCCAGGAGACCGTTTCCTCGGCACCCAGGGCGGTCTTGCTGATTTCGGGACGGGGAGGACAGGGCGTGTAGCCCGACAGGAAGAGCGCCTTGATGCCGAAAGCATCGGCCGTCCGGAATGCGGAGCCAACGTTGTGCAGGCTGCGCACGTTGTGCAGCCAGATCACCATTTCCGACACGAGCTGCGGCGGGGTGCGCTTGCTGTGGGATGCGTATATCTCCCTCGTCGTTTTTTTACGGATGACCTGGTCCATGGGATTTGTGCCGCTGACGTTTTATTTCTGTCTGATAATTGGTAACTTGAGGAATTGGGAATTATTGCTCCGGCATATTCCCAAAATAGCTGATTTTCCGGCCCGTTGCATACCTGTACTTGCAGTTTGCAATCGGGTCTTTTTTATTGTTGGGATGTGTGTTTTTTAAGCAGCATATCCCCATTCATCAAACATTTATCGAAACAGCAGAAATCGTGAAAGTAAACTACCTCTCGCAAGAAGGATACGACAATCTGAAATCGGAACTCAGGGATCTGGTAACCCGGGGGCGGAAGGATATCGCCAGGCAGATCAACGAAGCGCGCTCGCATGGCGACCTCAGTGAGAATGCGGAATACGATGCCGCCAAGGAAGCCCAGGGAAAAATGGAAACCCGGATCGCGGAACTGGAAAAGATCGTCGCCAACTCAAGGGTGCTCGACGCAAAAAACATCGACAACTCAAAGGTCTATGTCCTGTCCACCGTGACGATCCACAACAAAAAGACAGGGAGGGAGATGAAATACACCCTGGTATCAAAGGACGAAGCCGATTTCAACAAAGGAAAGATTTCAGTAGATTCCCCTATCGGCAAAGGTTTGATGGGCAAAGCGGTCGGAGATGTCGTCAAGGTCAAGGTTCCTGCAGGACTTCTGGAGCTGGAGATCAGGAACATTGAGCGGCTCTGATGCCGGCAACCATGCCAAGGGAGCAGGAAAAGGAAATTATTACTATCTGACACCAGAAATCTGAAATAAACAATAAAATGAAAATTGCTGTAATTGGAACAGGATATGTCGGACTGGTCACCGGAACGTGTTTCGCCGATTCCGGGAACAATGTTATTTGTGTTGACAACAACCCGCAAAAACTGGCTGTCCTGCGTGAGGGTGGGGTTCCGATCTATGAACCCGGACTTGAGACACTTTTCAAGCGCGCCATCCGTGAGAAGCGGATGTCCTTCACGGACGACCTGGCAGCGGCGGTGGAAGCATCCGATATCCTCTTCCTGTGCCTGCCGACCCCTCCCGGTGCGGACGGACAGGCGGATCTCAGCTCGGTACTGAACGTATCGGCTCAGATTGGCGACCTGATAAAGGAGTACAAGGTGATCGTGAACAAAAGCACCGTTCCGGTAGGTACGGCCGACAGGGTCCGGAAGGCCATCAAGGACCGGACCGATGTGCCGTTCGATGTCGTATCCAACCCGGAATTCCTGCGTGAGGGTGCGGCCGTCAACGATTTCCAGAAGCCCGAACGGGTGGTCGTCGGCACGTCCAGTGAAAAAGCGGCTGAGATAATGCGGGAACTCTACGAACCGTTCGTGCGCAGCGGTAACCCGATCATCGTCATGGATGAACGCAGCTCCGAAATGACGAAATATGCCGCCAACGGATTCCTGGCCACCAAGATCACCTTCATGAACGAGGTCGCCAATCTCTGTGAGCGTGTCGGTGCGGATGTCGACAGTGTCCGCAGGGGAATCGGCACAGACTCGCGCATCGGCAAGCGATTCCTGTTTGCCGGTATCGGATTCGGTGGAAGTTGCTTCCCCAAGGATGTACAGGCCCTTTATTACACGGCCAGGGAAAACGACTACGATTTCCAGATCCTTGGCGCCGTTCAGGATGTGAATGATGCGCAGAAACTTTCAATTGTCGAGAAGATCAAGAAATACTACAACGGCGATATCGAGGGGCGGACTTTCGGCATCTGGGGGCTCACATTCAAGCCCGAGACCGATGACGTCCGTGAGGCACCTTCCATCTACATTATCCAGGCCCTGATCGCACTGGGTGCAAAAGTGAAGGCCTATGACCCGGAAGCCCGCGAGACATTCCCGGCGGCTGTCGGCAAGGAGATCAGCTCACAAATCAACTATGTGCAGGACCAGACCGAGGCACTCAGGGACGTGGATGCCCTGATCATCTGCACGGAGTGGAACGAGTTTCGCCGGCCCGATTTCGAGAATTTCCATAAGCTCATGAAAGCGCCGATCATCTTTGACGGCCGGAACCTCTACGATCTGGACAGGATGGACGAGCAGAACATCACCTATTTCAGCGTCGGACGCCGGACCGTACATGCCAACCGAAAGGTGGTCGATGCCTGATCGCGTGCTGATCACCGGCGGAGCCGGTTTCATCGGCTCCCACCTCTGCGCCCGGTTCCTGAATGAGGGCTATGAGGTCATATGCATGGATAATCTCTCCACCGGAAGCCTCGAAAATGTAGCCAGGTTTTTCAACGAAGACCGGTTCACCTTCACCAGGTACGACGTTACACAGTATCTGCATGTGGATGGGCGGCTGGACCTGATCCTCCATTTCGCTTCACCCGCATCGCCGGCGGACTATCTTGAGATGCCCATCCAGACACTCAAGGTCGGCTCCCTGGGCACCCACAAGGCGCTTGGGCTGGCAAAAAGCAAGCAGGCGCGGTTCCTTCTGGCATCCACCAGCGAGGTTTACGGAGACCCGCTCCAGCATCCGCAAAAAGAGACCTATTTTGGAAATGTAGATCCCGTGGGATTGCGCGGGGTGTACGATGAAGCCAAGCGGTTTGCGGAAGCCCTGGTGATGGCCTACCACCGGAATCATGGGATCCGGACGCACATCGCCCGCATCTTCAACACCTACGGACCGTTCATGCGGATGGATGACGGGCGCGCATTGCCCAATTTCATTACCCAGGCGCTTCGCAACGAACCTCTGACGCTTTACGGCGATGGTTCCCAGACACGATCGTTTTGCTATATTGACGATATTGTCGAAGGGATCTACCGGCTTTGCCAGACCGATTATGCCGGTCCGGTCAATCTTGGAAACCCGGATGAAATGACCATAACCGACCTGGCACGTGAAGTGATCGCACGGACAGGCTCTGCCAGTGAACTGGCGTTCAAAGAGTTGCCGGAAGGCGACCCCATGGTGCGCCAGCCCGATATCACACTGGCGCGCAGTCTGTTGCACTGGACCCCGCAGGTCGACAGGCAAACCGGTCTGGACCTCACACTGGACTATTTCCGGCAGCACATCCAGTCACCTTGAACAGATTGTAGCATGCACGTTCTGGGAATTTCCTGTTACTACCATGATGCTGCCGCTGCGCTTGTCAGCGACGGGAAAATTGTGGCTGCCGCGCAGGAAGAGCGGTTCACCCGTATCAAGCACGACCAGAACTATCCGGCCAACGCCATTGCCTGGTGCCTGAAGGAGGCCGGGCTCACCGTCGCGGACCTGGATGCCGTCGCTTTCTATGACAAACCCTTCCTGAAATTCGAACGCATCCTGGAAACCTACCTTGCGTATGCTCCCGCCGGCATCCGCAGCGCCTGGAAAGCCCTGCCGGTGTGGATCAAGCAGAAACTCTGGATCTCGGAGCACATCCGTTCGGAGCTGGGTTATGAGGGCGAGCTGCTCTTTCCGGAACACCACCAGTCGCACGCAGCGTCCGCATTCTTCCCCTCACCCTTCCAGGAATCCGCCATACTGACCATGGACGGGGTAGGGGAGTGGGCCACCAGTTCGGTCGGCCATGGCCGCGGCAACCGGGTCACACTGCAGCAGGAACTGCATTTCCCTCACTCCCTGGGCCTGCTCTATTCCGCCTTCACCTACTTCGCCGGCTTCCGTGTGAACTCCGGTGAATACAAGGTCATGGGACTGGCACCGTATGGCGAACCCAGGTACCGGAACCTGATCCTGGAAGAGTTGATCGACCTGAAGGAAGACGGGTCCTTCCGGATGAACATGCGCTATTTTGGATACGGTTCGGGCCTGAAAATGACCAGCCGCCGGTTTGCCCGGCTGTTTGGCGGACCGGCCCGCAAACCGGAATCGCCGCTCACTCAGCGTGAAATGGACATCGCCGCATCGGTCCAGTCCGTCACCGAGGAGATCATGCTACGGATGGCCCGTCATGCCCGGCAAATCACCGGGAGCCGGCATCTGTGCCTGGCAGGCGGCGTGGCGCTGAACTGCGTCGGAAACGGAAAGATAGTAAGGGAGGGGATTTTCGACCGGATCTGGATACAGCCGGCCGCCGGGGATGCGGGCGGCGCCATCGGTGCGGCGCTGCTGGCCTGGCACCACCATCATGAACGGCCAAGGACACCATCCACCCCGGACGCGATGAGCGGCGCGCTGCTGGGACCTGCATTTGACACCGGTGAAATCGGTGCTTTCATCAGGGAACAAACCCCTTATGATGCATCGCTGATGGAGGAAAACGCGATGCTCCGGCGCACGGCCGGCTTGCTTGCCGATGGCAAAGTGGTCGGCTGGTTCCAGGGCCGCATGGAATTCGGACCGCGTGCCCTCGGCGGACGATCCATCCTCGGCGATCCCCGATCCGAGGAAATGCAGCGAAAGCTGAACCTGAAGATCAAGTACCGGGAGAGCTTCCGTCCCTTTGCTCCCAGCGTGACCGTGGAACATGTGCAGGATTACTTCGATTTGAACGAGCCGAGCCCCTACATGCTGCTCGTGGCCGATGTGGCCCGGCGGCTCCGAAAGCCGGTGGATGCGTCCGTTCAGGGACTGGACAAACTGTACCAGGTGCGTTCCGCGCTTCCGGCAATCACGCACGTGGACGGATCGGCGCGGATCCAGACCGTCGACCGCACCGTGAACCCGCGCTATCATGCCTTGCTGACGGCATTCGAAGAACAGACCGGATGCCCGGTACTCATCAACACCAGCTTCAATGTCAGGGGGGAGCCAATCGTCTGCACCCCCGAAGACGCATGGCGGTGCTTCATGCGGACCGACATGGACGTGCTGGTCATGGACCGCTATGTCATCGAAAAACGTCCGGAAGACCGCCTTGCCGATCCAACCGAAACCATCGCATCGCTGCAGCCGGACTGACCGGGCAACCTGCGGCAACAGTGACAAAATGCAATGACAAAGAAACGACCATGGCTGTGAAACTCCTCCGATCCCTTATCGCCGAAATCACCGTCAACAGGCGCGTCCTGAGGCAATTTGCCTGGGTGATGACGGTCATGCTCGGCCTGGTGGTCCCCCTGGTCATCATCTGGATCAATGACTGGGAGCTGGTCCGGGCGGCCTGGATCGTCAGCATCATCGGTTTGGTATTCCTGATGGCGGGCTTGCTTGTTCCGATGTGGCTGCGGCCGGTATTCATATTCTGGATGCTGCTTGCCCTGGTGCTGGGTACGGTGGTGACCCGGATCATCATAACGATCGTCTTTTACCTGATGATCACCCCCATCGGCTGGATACGGAGGACCTTCGGGACCAGGGACCTGATGGGACTGCGGCCGGACGCCCGCAGAGAAAGTTACTGGATCGACCGCAAGGATACCTTCCAGTCCGACCAGATGAAGAAACAGTACTGACGGCAATTCATCCGGCCACTTCAAACGTGCGCTCATCAAGGATGGTCCCGTGCCGGTCGCGGAGAAGCACACGCCACTGCCCGGGCTGCAAACCGACCGAGGAATAGGTCCGCCAATTGTTGGAGGTGCCCACCCTTGCATTCATCCGGAAATACAGTTCCCCCTCGTGATGCCACTCAAAATAGACATTCTGCATCTTCTGACTGTTGTGGATACGCGCGAAACACCACGCCCGGGAGTCATCTATGGTATAGGAGTCCACCACATCCACCGGTTCCCTTTCCACCACGTCCCTGGCCAACAGGAATTCGAGCACATAAAGTGTATCGTTTTCCATTTCTTCGGCGTCATCCCTATTTTCCAGTTCAGTGCTCTCCGCCGGAAACAGCGTGGCTCCTGAATGTGAACCGTTCCAGGATCCCGTGCCGGCGATGGCGGGGACGCTGCTCCAAAGCAACAGAAGCCCGGTGATCATGAGTGTCACAGCCGGCGGATTTTTTGCGTGCCGTGTGCCCGTTCGAATAAATGATTGTTCCATGAATGAGGTGATGTCAGATAGATTGATTGATGTGTATCCCTATGAAATTGTGGACGGTGAGGTCCGGTTCCTGATATTCCGGCGTGCCGAAAAGGTTATCTACTCCGGCCAGTGGCGGATGGTCGGGGGAAAGGTCCGGCATGGCGAGACCCGGGCCGAAGCTGCCATCAGGGAGCTCAGGGAGGAGACCGGATGCCGCCCGGGCCTGCTCTGGACAGTGCCGGGTGTCAATCATTTTTTTGATACTGCCACGGATACCGTTCATCATATTGTTGCTTTTGCTGTCCGGCTCGACGGGCGGCCGGAGATCCGGCTCAACCATGAGCATGACAGCTTCAGGTGGATACCGCTGCAAGATGTGAAAAATTTTATTAAATGGCCGGAACAGGTTCGCCTTCTTTATCTTATTCATGATATCTTGTCAGATGACAGCATTTTGCCCGAATGGCAGATTCCACAAACGTAATTTTTCACATTCCAGGTAGCATTATGATGCAAACCGCTGAACCCCAAGGATCCCCGGAATTCTCTCCGATCATCGGAATGTTCGTCCAAAAGCGTCCAATCGGGAGCATGCTGTCATTGGTTGTCAGGACCATGGGGGCGTTCTTTTTCCTGCTGATCCTTTTGACGCCAGTCCAAAAAGCTGCTGCGCAATTGATTGCAACGGAGCGGTACGAAGTTGGCATTGCCCCCGACCTCCGGTTCAACTCGGTGGATGGCATTATCGTCGGCGTCCGGTTCCGCGGCGAGGATCCGCGCACGTTCCTGGACGGGCCTCACCGCATCCGTGCCGGCATATGGCTTGGGACCCGGCTGCCGGACCATCCGGTTTCCTATGCGGTTTCCTACGCCCATCCGGTTGCCGCCCTCAGCGATGTCAACAGCGAGGGGGGGATACGGCTTGCAAGCAGCATGCGGACCGGCCTGCACTTGCACGAAGCGGGGCTGCACAAGCGCTGGCAACCCGGGTTTGATGAGTTCGTATCCACCGAACTGGGGCTCCATGCCGGTTTCTACAAGCGATTCGACAGTGATTACCTGCTCTATAATGCACTGTGGCAGGAGGATCCGGTGATCTATCTGCGATCCGATTTCCGCAAGCGCGACAGCAACCGCCTGGGCCGATGGGCCCTGAACCTGTCCGGCATAACGGGTGCTCCCGCATCCACCAGTGATGCTTTTATTGCTTTTTCCGGGATGGTGGATGAGCGTCCGGAGCTGTTCGGACAGGAGGGGCTCTTCGGACAGGTGCAGCTGGAATGGGCGCAGCAGGCAGAGCTGGGATCCGGGTTCCAACTCCGTTCGAGGGTTTTCGGCGGTGCCTCTACTGATGCTGTGCCCCAGGAGCACCGCTTCATGGCATCCGATGCGGCCGCTTTCGGTTGGCACAATTCTGCACTGACGCGGGCGCGCGGCACCATCCCTGTGAAATGGATGCGCTCGGGCTGGGTCCAAATCCCGGGCGGACCCGGACTGCGGGGCTACACCTTCCGGACCACCGATCTGCTTGAGGCCGGGCTCCCTGCCTGGTCGCAGCATGCCCTGGCGTGGAACCTTGAATTCTTATTTCCCAACCCAGTCAACAGCTACTTTTCCCGCATTGGGTACGTCGGTGACCTGCTTATGCTTGAGTCGTATCTCTTTGCCGATGCCGGATATCTGCATGACGGAGACGACTGGCAGGACCCGCTCATGAATGCCGGAGCCGGATTGATGCTGTCGCTCAATATCCCGGACTATCTCGGTCGGGACCGCGGTTTTCACCTCCGGTATGAACTGCCCGTCTGGCTTTCAGAAACTTGGGACGGAGAAGCCAATTTCAGGTTCAGGCACATTCTGGGACTGGGGATGGTCGTCCGTTTGTAGTAAATCCCTTTTCCTATCCGCTCCAAAGTGAATGCGTCCTGTCAGACAATAAAAAAAAAGACCGGACGGAGCATGCAGCCCCGGTCCGGTCATGTAAAACTGAGTGCATCGGCACAGACCGACGTGCACGCATTTATTTCTTCTGGATTTTTTGGGGCTTGATCTGCATGATCAGCGCGGCGGCAACGAGACAGGCCGCCCCAGCGACCCAGAACGCCATGCTGTAGTCACCCACGGCAAACATCACCTCCTGGATGGTGCCTCTTGGACACGTTGTCAGGTAAGGCATATGATCCACTACGCGCATGAAGACCGCGGCCAGATAGGGACCGACGATGCCACCTGCGCCAAATGCCGTGAACATCAGCCCGTAATTCACGCCCATGTGTTTGGTTCCGAAGAAATCAGCGGTGAGGGCGGGGTATACAGAGAGGAAACCACCGAAACAGAGGCCTACAATGCTGATTCCCAGCAGATAGAGCGGGAAGATGCGCATGAAGTCCAGCGTGAGCATCGCGGCACCGCAGATGAGGAACATGATGAGCAGGGTTACGCGCCGGTCCATCATGTCAGATATCTTGCCCCATACGAGGCGGCCGGTGGCGTTGAAAATGGCCAGGATGGATACGGCCGATGCACCCATCGCCGTTACGCTCAGGTAGGTTGCATGGGGGATGGGGCCGGTCATCTCACCGAACGAGAACGACTGCCAGATTGGGGATGCCTTCATGATGACCTGCAGTCCTGCCGTACAACCGGCGAAGAAGGTGACCCAGAGAAGCCAGAAGGCCGGGGTACGTAGCATTTCGGCAGGGGTGAAGTCTACCTTGGGGGCAGAAGCGGCAGTGGTTCCCTCAGGCGGGTTCCATCCTTCCGGCTTGTATCCTTCCGGAGGGTTGCGCATGAGCTGGGCTCCGGCTACGACAATGACCAGGAAGATGATGCCCAGCACCATGAAGGTGTTGAACACGCCGATCTGGGGCAGGTTGAACAGCGCAACGTTGAACAGGGTATAGGCATCACCGCAAACCAGTCCGCGGGCCAGCGGCGCAAAGAAAAAGGCGCCGGCTCCAAAACCGGCCACGGCAAGGCCTGTTACCATACCGCGTTTGTCCGGAAACCATTTCACGCAGGTTGCAATCGGGCAGACATAGGCGACGCCAATGCCGATCCCGCCAAGCACAGCGAACGTCAAGATGAGCCAGACAAGTGCAAAGCCCGGCTCAAATGCAAAGGTGAAACGGGCAAGTATGAGTCCCGTTCCCAAAATAAGACCGCCAGCTGTTGCCACGATGCGCGGCCCGAGACGATCCTGGAAACGCCCTCCCAAAATTACCGAAAGGGCAAAGAAGGCCAGCACGATCTGGGCCGGCAGTGTCACCTGGGTTTCGGTCCAGGTATCGAAAAACTCCAGCAGCGGCGACTGGAAAACGCTCCAGATGTACACCGCCCCAAGACTTACCTGAATGACGAGTGCTCCGACGACCACCCACCATCGATTCATTACTTTTTTTTCAGACATCTATAACCCTCTCAAGGTATCATGTTGAGAAATACTATCGGTTTACGGGCGCCTGATACGGGAAATAATCTGAGGCGCATTCAACCAGATATGTTGGAATATTACTTTCTGAAGAAATAACTGCGTCAACAAATAAAATGGGCCGGAGACTGCCAAACCTGGCGGTCCCCGGCGGGTAGATCAATAATAGCAGCTGCTACCGGTCTTCAGGTCCGGTTACTGCCCGCGGCCTTTGATCAGGTTTTCGACCACGCTCGGATCGGCCAGGGTGGTGATGTCACCCAGGTTGCCCGTATCCTTCTCGGCAATCTTGCGAAGGATCCGGCGCATGATCTTGCCCGACCTGGTCTTCGGCAGCGATGGCGCGAACTGGATCGCTTCCGGAGTGGCGATGGGCCCGATCTCCTTGCGGACGTGCATTACCAGTTCCTTCTTCAGTTCATCGCTTTCCTGGACGCCTTCGTTGAGCGTGACATAGGCATAAAGGCCCTGGCCCTTGATCGGGTGCGGGACCGGCGTAACGGCTGCTTCCGCAACTTTGGCATGGCTCACCAGCGCGCTTTCGACCTCGGCCGTTCCGATACGGTGACCGGATACGTTCACCACATCGTCGATACGTCCCATCAGCCAGTAGTCACCGTCATCATCGATGCGGCAGCCGTCGCCTGTGAAGTACATGTCGTTGAACATGGTAAAGTAGGTGTCGATAAACCGGTCGTGGTCGCCCCACATGGTCCGCATCATGCCCGGCCAGGGCTTGCGGATGCAGAGCTTGCCGCCTTCGTTGCGGTCACATTCGCTGGCATCGTCGCGGAGGATCACCGTGTCCACGCCAAAGAACGGCTTGGAGGCGCTGCCCGGTTTCAGGGTCATGGCACCCGGCAGCGGGGTGATCATGAATCCGCCGGTCTCGGTCTGCCACCAGGTATCCATGATCGGACATTTTTCACGTCCGACACGGGTGTGGTACCACATCCAGGCCTCGGGGTTGATCGGTTCGCCCACCGATCCAAGGATCCGCAGCGAATCGAGTTTGTATTTCATGACCCAGTCATCTCCCTGGCTCATCAGCGAACGGATGGCCGTCGGCGCCGTGTAGAACGCGGTGACCTTGAATTTGTCACAGATTTGCCAGAATCGTCCGGCATCAGGATAGGTCGGCACACCTTCGAACATCATGCTGGTGGCTCCGTTGGCCAGCGGACCGTAGACAATATAGCTGTGGCCAGTGACCCAGCCGATGTCCGCCGTGCACCAGTAGATGTCATCATCCTGTATGTCGAACACCAGTTTGTGGCTAAGTGCCGTATGCAGCAAATAACCGCCTGTGGTGTGGACCACGCCCTTGGGTTTTCCGGTGGAACCGGAGGTATAAAGGATGAACAGCGGATCTTCGGCGTTCATCTTTTCGGGCGGACACTCATCGCTGGCTTGCTCCATCTCGTCATGGTACCAGAAATCACGGCCTTCCACCATGTTGCAGGGATCATCGGTCACTTTGGTGACGATCACATTCTCAATGGTCGGGCAGTCTTCCAGCGCCTCATCGGCAATTTTTTTCAGCGGGATATGCTTTCCGGCACGCAGGGAGACATTCGAAGTGATCAGCATCTTGCAGTCCGAGTCGTTCACGCGGCCCTTGATAGCGTCGGAGCTGAATCCACCGAAAATGATTGAGTGGATGGCGCCGATGCGCGTGCAGGCCAGCATCACGATGGCCAGCTCGGGAATCATTGGCATATAGATGGCCACACGGTCGCCTTTTTTGATCCCTTTTGATTTCAGTACGTTGGCAAACTTGCTGACTTCAGTGTGAAGCTGCTTGTAGGTGAACTTCTGTACGGCATCTTCTTCCTCGCCTTGCCAGAGTATGGCCGTTTTGTTTTCAACGGGCGTGCCGAGATGGCGGTCCAGGCAGTTGTAAGAGACGTTCAGCTCTCCGTCAGCAAACCAGGTGTGTTTGATGATGCGTTTTTTTGTGTTCCACTCATACTCGAGTGTTTTGGTGGGAGCTTTGAACCAGTCCAGTATCTTGGCCTGTTCCAGCCAGAAGCCGTCAGGGTCGTTCACGGACTGTTCCCACATTTTTTTGTACTCATCCAGTGATTTGATCCAAGCTTTTTCCCGGATATTCTCGGGGGGTGGGAAAACCCGCGATTCGGACATTAAAGATTGCATTCCTGATTTATTATCTGACATAGCCACATCCGTTTAAAAGTGTGAGTGTTGAGGTTTTAAATAATGTTTACCGGTCGCATAAACCCGTTCACCGGCGCTGCATATTCTGAAATACCACGCCCCTGGTTCAAGCACAAAAAAAAGCAGAAATACCGTTAAATGCAACTCAAAAAAGGGCTTTCATCGGAGCAATATACTGCTCTGAATTCAAGTTTACACGTGTTATCTTTGGCAGAGATGGAACAAACCTGCACGGGGATGAAAATAAGAAGGATTAATCGTGCGTTAAGCGCGGGGAGCAGTGACGCCGAAAACGGTACTGTTGCCCTTCTCTAAGTTATTTTCCGGTCAGCACCGGTTTCTATGTTGTATCATCAGGTGATTTCCTGAAACTTTCTTTTTATTGACCCTGCCATGCCCGCATTTCAAGATCTTCAACTCCGGTCTTCCCGTGAAATACCTGCGGTTCCGCATTCGCCGGAAAGGGCCCCGTCCCGGATCCACTCTGTGCTGCTGGCACTGATGGCTGTGCTGGCACTCAGCAGCTGCACCACCTCGGCATGGATGGTGGCCGAGCAGCCCGTGGCCGACCCGGACTCCGAGAGGGTGCTTTCGGAAACCACGTTCTTCCACCCGGTGATCACCCCGACTTCCCAGAATCCCGTACTCTCCATGGAACTGGTCACGGAACGGGCCCTGCTCTACAACATGCACCTGGTCTCCGAAAGGCACATTCAGCAATACCGGCCGAGGTATGGTTACATGGCGCTCGGCCTTTCCGGCATGGCCATGGGCCTGTATCTGTCCAACTCCTCGGTAATCGATGCCGACCGGCTGTCCGGCCGCGAGCGTGCCATGCTGAACATCGCTTCCCTGAGCATAGGGGCCGCAAGCTATTTGACCATGAAACCCAAAGGCGAGGCGCGTCCCGCCGGTGAACAGCGCCTCCTTCAAGAAATCGGGACGCGGGTTTTCCAGGACACCATACCAGTCCGGCCGCCTGCAAACAACCAGGCCCTGTTGACCATCACACGCGGTACGGAAACGCTGGTGGATGAACGTCCGCTGCCTTTCAGCGACAATACCGTATCCATGCACCTCGGCAAGGAGATGGATATCCGGAGACTGCCGGCAACGGATACCACCGGTATCCACGTCCGGATCGACTATCGGGACGTGGGTTACGAAAGGCACCTGGCCCTGACCGACTTCATGCAGGAGTTTTTGGAGGTGACCGAATCCAACGTTCCCCTGAGGACCTCGCCGGCAACCCTGAGCACGAACATCATCCGGCATGTCGGCAGTGAGAGCCGGTTCCCATTCCTGAGCGATGTGGACGATCGCTGGTACCGGATCCTCCGGTCTGACGGTCCGGCATACATCCGCAAGGAGCACTCCCGGCGTATTTGGCAGGTTGCCGACACGGCGCGTATCGGCGACCAGGTGGTGCTGCCCGACCAGGTGGTCTTCGGCGACCTGGAAATCGAACGCAGCCTGCCCGACAACAGACGGGCCAATCCGGATGCCATAGCCGTCGTCATTGTAAACGGCGATTACCGCGATCCGCTCCAGCTGCTCCCGAACGCCTCGCGCACAGCCAGGCTCACAAGGCGTTACCTGAGCCAGGTCCTTGGATTTTACTCCGACAACATCAGGGTATTCGAGAACGTGACCGCTTCCGAAATGGAGCAACTCATCCAGGAAAGCGATTCACTGATGATCGGGGGCAGGTACCTGTCCGAGAACGAATCCGATCTGTTTGTTTACTACTATGGCCATGGGCTCACTTATTCCGACAACTCATTTTTCCTGGTTCCCGTGGACTACGATCCGGGCGCCGGGAACCGTGGACTGATACCGCTGAAAGATCTGCTGGATGCGGTCTCCGCCATGAATGCCCGGCATACCGTAACCGTCCTGGATACGGACTGGTCCCGCTCATCGGTGTTTGGCCATGACGCAGATGCCGGTGTGCGCATACTAACCGCCGAAACGGAAGCATTTCAGGCGCTGATGACCGGATTGCCGGACAGGGCCGCCGTATACTGGGCCGCCGGGCCCGGACAGTTCTCCGGACCTTACAGCGGCAACAACGGCCGGAGAGGGTACCCGTACGATATCTTCACATGGTATTTCTTCCACGGCCTGAAGGATGGATTGCGCACCACCGGCGCCCTTGAAAGTTACCTGGAACGCAATGTGACGTTCACATCCCGCAGGCTTCTGGACCGGGCGCAGGACCCCGGATTTGCGGGGAACCGCAACCTGATACTGGTGCCTGATCGCAGGGAAGGGGAGTGACCCCGCACCGTTTCCGGCGTCTGCCACTCGGCTTTTGTCACTCCGAGATATGGTAGACACGGTACTCCCACGGCCCGAAGCTCCACTCTGCCTGGCCATCCAGGGTCATTTCCGAGTCACGGAATAGATCGGTGTAGGTTCCGGAGATATCCGTTGACGTGATCTCAAATGAGGCCGGCCGGCCGGTGAGATTGATCATTACGATCACCTTGTCACCGTCCTTTTCGCGGAAAAAAGCAAACATCTGATCATCGGCCGTGGTGCTGAATCGTGTCAGCGGTCCGCCATGGACGCCATTGTAGAGCGCACGGTTCTGCCGGTTGAGCTGGAGCAGGCGGGTATAGAAGTCCTGCATCGGGAAGTCGCCCCATTCGATCGGGTCCTTCTCAAAAAACTCCAGGCGCTTGTCCATGGCCGCTTCCTGGCCGTTGTACACCAGCGGCATGCCCGGTATGGTGGCCGCCAGCACGCCAAAGGCCTCAACCCCATCCCCCAGACGCTCGAACACCGTCCCGTTCCAGCTGTTTTCGTCATGGTTGGAGGTGAACTGCATCCGGTAGGCGTAGTCCGGGAATCGCTCCCGGTTCTCCTCCAGGTGCTGTTCGAAATCGTTCACGGTGATTTCGCCGGCCGCCAGCTGGTTCATTTGGTGATGGGTCTCCCATCCGTAGGACATCTCGAAAGCGTGGATATGGTGCTCCGGTGATTCGGCTTCGGCCAGCATGAAGACCGGTCTGATGGCATCCAGGCGCCGGCGGGCCTCGTTCCAGAACTCCGTGGGGACCATGTCGGCCACGTCGCACCTGTATCCGTCGATATCAAACTCACGCACCCAGTACTCCAGGGCCTCATGCATCTTGCGGTGTGTCTCCGGATTGCCGAAGTCGAGCTGGATCACGTCGGTCCAGTCGGTTCCCGGCGGGATGATGAAGTTGCCCTCCTCATCGGTTTCGTACAGCTCGGGATGGGTCTGCGTCCACACCGCATCCCATGACGTATGATTCGCCACCCAGTCCAGGATCACGTACATGCCGTGGTCATGGATCTGCCGGACCAGCTCGCGGAACTCCTCTTTTGTGCCGAACTCGGGATTCACATCCAGGTAGTCATAGACCGAATAGTAACTTCCAAGCGTCCCTTTCCGCTCCTTTTCACCTATAGGGTGGATGGGCATGAGCCAGATTATGTCGACGCCCATTTCGCGCAGGCGGGGCAGGTGCTCCGCAAAAGCGGCGAAGGTGCCCTCATCTGAAAACTGGCGCAGGTTCACCTCGTAAATCGTGGCATTTATGGCCCAGTCGGGAGTTTGCGGTGGTGTGGGATATTCAGGCTGTTTCTCCGGGCTGCAATAACCGGTGAATGTGGCAAGCAGCAGGATCACTGGCAGGATCTGTCGCAAGGTCAGGTGAGTGGGAGGAACGTCAGGACGCATCATAAATTCAGGATATCGGTAAATGTGGGGTCAGGCCGGACAGGCACTGAGCATTGACACTGTAAAATACCGGAATTTACAAACAAAATGAAAGCGCTTACTTTTTTTAGAAAAAATCGCAAACATGCCTTTTTTGCACATTTTCGTTCGACTGTCGATGATAGTTTCTTTATATTTAGATTCTGTCTGAATAAGGAACTTCCGGCGACGCCGGTGTGGTTACAGAAGAGGGCAAAACAAGCATCGTTTGCCCGGCAGTTTTCGGTCGGTAACAGCAGCCGAATGCCGGACTAGCAGGACATACCGGACAATCCCATACATCTAACCGTTTCATATCTGTTATGAGTGATACCCAAACCATCGAAAGCATGGTAAAACAGCCGTACAAGTACGGTTTCAAGACCAATGTTGAGTACGATTACTTTCCGAAGGGCCTGAACGAGGACATCGTGAACATGAT
>SKWQ01000191.1 GCA_007128855.1 Balneolales bacterium | reverse complement strand
TGGAATATGCGGTTGCAGCCTCAGCATTGAAGCACACCATTCCCGGAGATTTCAACCTTGCCTCCAGGGAGGAAGTCATGACCCTGATGGAGGGTGACGGCTCCGGACGGGTACAGAGATAGGCACTCTTTTTTTACCGGAAAAAGATGTAAGACAGGTTTGCGGAAAAAGTTGAATAAATTGAAATAATTCTTGAATTCTCCCGAAATTCCCCCTATAATTGAGATAAAGTTGTCTGACAACTATCAAACACAGTCATTTTTCCGAATATAAAGGAGGGCTTTCCTTGGGAGAGAATCAACGAAATGTCAGCGAAACAGTGTATGAAGCCATCGAAGAAAAGCTGTTGAATGAGGAGTGGACGCCGGGGATGAAAATCGACTCGGAAAATCATCTGGCCAAACGGCTGGGAGTCTCCAGAATGTCGGTGAGGGAAGCCATTGAAAAAATGGTGGCCCTGAACATTCTCACAAAGAAAAAAGGAGGAGGCACCTACGTTAACGAAATCACTCCCTCCACCTATTTAAACGGCTTACTGCCCATGATTTTACTCAAGAAGGACAATCTGCTGGACGTTCTGGAGTTCCGACGGATGATCGAGGTGGACAGTGCGAAACTGTGTGCAGAGCGCTGTGATGAAGACACTTTGAGAAATCTTGAGGAGATGTACCGGGTGATGATGGAAAACCCCAATAATACCCCGGAATTTGCCTATGCGGATTACCGGTTTCATATGGAAATCGCCAAGGGGACGAAAAACTCCATGGTGGTGAAAATCAACAGTCTGCTTACGGATCTCTGGAAGCATCAGCAGAAAGAGCTGAACCAGTATCTGGGGTCCGAAGGTGGTATCGAAGATCACCGGAAAATCCTCGGCGCACTTACAGCAAGAGACGGGGAACTGGCTGCAATCTATATGAGGCGGCACATTGAACGGACGATCAGCGATATCAGAGAAATGGAAGAGACGAAAAATACTGGGAAGGAGGGTGAACAATGATTACGAATCTGCTTTTAGGAACTGCCTGGGTGATCTTTTCCCTGCTGGCCTACACGCGATTAAGCTCTTTACCGGCCCAATCCGCCATGTTTCCACGAATGACCATTATCGGAATGGGGGTTGCGGGTGTTTTATTGATCCTGGATACCCTTTGGAAGCACCGTAAAGGAATTTTCAAGAGCGAAATAACACTGAACAGGGAAATTCTGATCTTTCAGATTATGATTCCATCCCTGATGCTTTTCGCCACCTATTTTATGCTGAGACTTATCGGATTTTATGGATCATCCTTTTTCCTCGTGGTTGTGGTGTTTCTCTATCAGACCTACCGGTCCGCAGGGGTGTCTCCGGGACGGGGACAAATCCTCAAAAGCATAGGAGTGGGAGGAATCATCACCGGTTCCATGTATGTGATCTTTACATTGTTACTAAGGCTTCCCGTACCAAGCGGAAGTTTGTTTTAATAGACCTTAGTATATAAGCAAAAGGAAGAAACAAAAAAACTTTTAGGAGGAGTCATTAATGAAAAAGAAATTGGTTCTACTGATTGCATTAACCCTTACATTGTCGCTATTTGCAATGGGATGTAACGACAACGGAGGAGAGCAGGGTGCTTTCCCCAACGGAAACATTCAAATTATTGTTCCCTACAGTGCCGGTGGCGGTGGAGACACGGTTGCACGAATTTTAGCCGATGGCCTTGGAGACGAACTGGATGTGCAGATTAACGTGATCAACCGTGAAGGTGCCGGCGGAGAGCTGGGAATCGCAGAAATCGCAGCAAGTGATGCGGACGGATATACTCTTGGGGTGTTCGGTTATCCTGACAACTTTGTTCTGGAACACACAAGAGATACCGACTTCACCTTTGATGATCTGGAATACCTGGCAGCCTTTGATGATATGCCTATGGGAATCTTTGCAGGTCCCGGAAGCGAGTTTGAAACCATCGAAGACATTATTGCTTACGGAGAAGCAAATCCCGGAGGAATCACCATCGGTGAATCCGGAGCTTTAGGACTTCTGCATGTACTGGCCTTTTCCGATCATCTCGGAATTGAAACCAGCCCAGTCAACTTTGAGGGTGGAGGAGAATTGATGAATGCGATTCTTGGAGCCCACGTTGATCTTGCATCAACCTCTTCCATGAGTCACGATCCCATCATGGACGGCGGCGGTCATCCTATCGGTTTTGCAGCAGCAGAGCGTATGGATATGTTCCCTGATGTACCCACCTTCAAGGAATTAGGATTCGATCTTGAAATGGGAGTTTCCCGAGTGCTTGTGGTTCCTGCAGGAGTGCCTGATGAAGTGAAGACCGTCTTGACGGAAGCACTGGATGCCATCGGAAATGATCCTGAACTGAAGGAACGGTTTGAAAATGCAGCACTGCCATACAGATATCTTGACTATGACAGAGTGAATGAAGTGCTTCAGCGATCCAATGATACACTGTTGCCGGTGATCGAAAGCAACCAGCAGCGATTCGAGTAAAATCACGGCGACCTTTCAAGCAAAGACAGAAAGCATGAAATAGACGGGAAAACGTACTATTCAATCATCAATGAGAAGCATAAGAAAAACGTTCAACTGAGAGAATCCCTAAAAACATGGAACGGAGAAACACAGGTCAGAAACAGCAGACAGAAGTGCACGAAGAAACTGAAGGGGGAAGAAGAAAGAAGAGAAATCTTCTTCCCTCCTTTTTTTTCTTAAAGGATTGGAGAATCTGTATTTTATTTTATGGAGGAGGCTTTATATGGATTCGCTACAGATTTTATTAGGAATCTTATCACCCGGTGTTATGCTGGTGATTTTTGCAGGTGTGCTCATCGGCATCATTGTGGGTGCCATACCGGGTCTGAACGGTGCAATTGGAATATCCTTGCTTCTTCCGATTACCTTCACCCTGGAGCCGCAGATCGGTCTTTTGCTCCTGGGAGGAATCTACATGGGAGGAATGTATGGTGGTTCCATTACCGCCATCCTGTTGAATGTTCCCGGTGATGTGGTGGCTGCCCCGGCGGCCATGGAAGGCTATCCCCTGACAAAGCAGGGACGTTCGAAGGAAGCCCTGTATTATTCCATCTTTTCCAGCATGTTCGGTGGAGTGATCGGCGTGCTGATCTTAATCTTTTTCACACCGCCCCTTGCCCGGTTTGCATTGCAATTCGGCCCTGCGGAAATGTTTTTTATCGCCCTCAGCGGCCTGGTGGTCATCGGTGCCCTGGGAGGAAACATCTACAAATCATTATTCGCAGTTTTCTTCGGTTTGTTTATCAGTACCATCGGTGTTGATGCCATCACGGCCTCTCAGCGCTTTACTCTGGGCAATATCAATTTACGGTCTGGAATTTCCGTTGTTCCCGTTGTACTGGGACTGTTCTGTTTAGCGGAGATGTTTCTCAATATCGGAAAAAAAGCCAATGAAGTGGTTACCTATAAAGAGCAGAATATTACTAGAATGACAGTGATCAAAGAGATCCTCAGACATAAGATGCTTGTGTTTAAAGGCTCAATGATCGGAACCTTTGTGGGTCTTCTTCCCGGTGTGGGAACCACCCTTGCGGTGTTCCTGTCCTACGGAGAAGCCAAACGGGTGTCAAAGAATCCGGAGCTGTTTGAAAACGGCAATGTGGAGGGAATCATTGCAGCTGAATCAGCCAATAATGCAACGGTGGGAAGCACCATGGTGCCCCTCCTTGCCCTGGGTGTTCCCGGAAGCCCCACGACGGCAATTATCGCAGGGGCTCTGATTATTCACGGTATCATCCTGGGACCCAGCCTTTTCGTGCAGCGTCCCGATGTGGCTTACACCTTCATTTTCGGGATGATGATGACGGTGGTGGCGATGACGGTCATCGGTGCCTTCGGGATCAAATACTTTGCTTACATCCTGAAGATCAAAATGGAATATATTGTCCCCACGGTCCTTGTATTCACTCTGTTTGGAGCCTACAGCCTTCGAAACAATGTATTTGATATTTTAATCGCTTTAGTTCTCGGTGTGGTGGGAGCCATTTTCAAAAAAACGGGAGTCCCTCTGGCACCCATTATTATCGGAGTGGTTCTGGGAGGACTGATTGAGACCAATCTTGTTCGGTCCCTGACCATTGCCAATGCACGCCAGGTATCACTGCTGCAGTATATGCTGACCAATCCTCTGGCCATCGCACTGCTGGCCATGGTCTGTGTGATTTTCTATGTGGTCATTAAAATGAGAATGAAAATGAAATCCATGTAGATCAGTGTGAACTTCGATCGGATCAATAACAGGAAAGCAATCAATGAATGTTTAGAATGTTTAAAAGGAGGAGAAACCAATGCTAAAGAGCCAGGAAATACGGGAAAAAGCACCGGAGATGGATTCTCTTCGCATGGGAATGGGATGGACAAAAGAGGAACTGGAAAGGCCTCAGATTATCATCGAAAGCACATACGGGCAGAGTCATCCCGGAAGTGCCCATCTTGACAAACTTGTGGAGGAGGCCTACAAAGGGGTCTATGACAAGGGCGGAAAGCCTGCGAAGTTTTTTGCTACGGATATCTGCGACGGTCAGGCCCAGGGCCATGACGGAATGAACTATTCCCTTGCATCCAGGGAGTATATTGCCAATATGATCGAAATTCATATCGGTGCCACTCCCTATGACGCAGGGGTGTTTATTGCCAGCTGCGATAAGGGGATGCCTGCCCATCTTCAAGCCATTGCCCGGATGAAAATCCCCTCCATTGTCCTTACGGGAGGAACCATGAAAGCGGGACCGGGAATGCTGACATTGGAGCAGATCGGAACCTACAGCGCAAAGTACGAACGAAAGGAAATCACAAAAGAGGAATTCACCTATTTCAAGCATAATGCCTGTCCTTCCTGTGGAGCCTGTTCCTTTATGGGAACTGCGGGAACCATGCAGGTGATGGCGGAAGCTCTGGGTCTTGCCCTGCCGGGCACCGCTTTTATGCCTGCAACGGCTGTAGAGCTGGGAAGCCACGCCTATAGAGCAGGACAGCATGCTCTTGCCCTGGTGGAAATGAACCTGACCGCCGATAAAATTCTTACGGAAAAGGCTTTTGAGAATGCCATTATGGTCCATGCGGCTGTGGCAGGTTCGTCAAACTCTCTTCTTCATCTGCCTTCAATCGCAAAAGAGCTGGAAATTGAGATCAAGCCTGAGAAGTTTGACGACCTTCATCGGAAGGTGCCCTATATCCTGAATGTGCGACCCAGCGGAGAGTTTCCGGGAGAGTACTTCTGGTATGCGGGAGGCGTTCCCGGTGTCATGGAAGAGATCAAGGATCTTCTGCATCTTGATGTGATGACGGTCACAGGGAAGACTTTGGGTGAAAACCTGGAGGACTTAAAAAACAACGAGTACTATCAGAAATGCCAAAAGGAGCTTTCACAGAGGGGCTTTAAGAAGGAAGATATTATCAAACCCCGGTCGAACCCCATCCGAAAAGAGGGAGCGATCGGTATCCTGAAAGGAAACCTTGCTCCGGAAGGAGCTGTGGTAAAGCATTCCGCCATTTCCGAGGCAATGATGGAAGCGACCCTGGTTGCCCGTCCTTTCGATAGTGAGGAGGAGGCGATCAAAGCGGTACTCTCCGGAAAGATCAAGGCCGGAGACGGAGTCTTTATCCGTTATGAAGGACCTAAGGGATCCGGTATGCCGGAAATGTTCTATACCACAGAGGCCATTGCATCGGATCCGGAACTGGCCTCTACAACGGCACTGATCACCGACGGACGGTTTTCCGGAGCCACAAGGGGTCCGGCCATCGGCCACGTTTCCCCGGAAGCCAGTGAAGGAGGCCCCATTGCCCTGGTAGAGGAAGGGGATCTGATCGAAATCAACATCCCTGATCGGCAGCTGAACATTGTGGGTGTGAAAGAGGAGCCCCGCTCGAAAGAGGAGATGGTCAGTATTTTACAGGAACGGAAAGCCCGGTGGATCAAACCGGAGCCCAAATACACCAAAGGTGCGTTGGGAGTCTATACGAAACTTGCAGTCTCCCCCATGAAAGGCGGATACATGGAGTAGGGCGGGACAACGTCCTTCCCCTTCCATCCGCATTTCATTAATACAATACAGAGATCTATCACAGAAAAAGATCATTCCCCGGGAAACACTCATCCCGGGGAATGATCTTTTTTCTGCTGTTTTCCAACTTTTTCGGTTCATCTGTCAACAGAAGGATTCAATCGACCATCCTAAGATAAACAGGCTAACCAACCGATCTGTAAAGCATATTTGAAAAAGCAGCCGAACTGAACTCCGCTTGTGTAGAAGCCCCAAGGAGAGTACAATGAAAGAAAAACAGAAAACATAGAAGTTCATGCAATAAAAAGCCGACCTCCCTTGTTATTCTATTGAAAGGAGATTCCGAT
>SKWQ01000013.1 GCA_007128855.1 Balneolales bacterium | reverse complement strand
ACTATCCGATCGGTCTGCCGATGCTCCCTCAATGGTTATTTTGAAAACTATGTAGTAGCCAGACTTGCTTCAGATTATGCCATTATAATGATATTAATTGCTGTACCCTTTTTTGTACCCAAAAAATTCGATACCGAGAAATAACATTCCTAGAAAGTTCAAGGCACTGAAAGCAATAAAAGCCCTGCCTGAAGTTAATCAAGCAGGACTTTTGTATGTACGCCCGGGAGGACTCGAACCCCCGGCCTTCTGATCCGAAGTCAGACGCTCTATCCAGCTGAGCTACGGGCGCATGAAATATTTCTGGTCATTCGGCAAACAGCCCCAGTAACCGCTCCTCCGACTTCAGCCGGTCGATAAACCGGGGGGACAGCGGTTTTTCCACGTAATCCATCACCTGATCGTAGGTAATCGCCTTATCCTTGTCGCAGCCATCCACCGATGATGAAACCATGACAATGACGGCATTGTCCCTGTAATCGCGATCCTGCAGGGTTTCAAGAAAATCCCATCCATCCATAACCGGCATGGTGATATCCAGCAACACCAGGAATACCGTTTGTCCGGACTTGCTGTGCCCGTCAAGATATGTGATGCACTCCACCCCACTCCTGAAGCTTTTTATCGCAGCCTGGGGTACTCCTGCCTTCTCAAAGTATTTCGTGTGCAACAGGTTGAAGATCCTGTCGTCATCCACTAATAGTATTTCTTTCATCATTAATCAGGTGGGTGAAAGTCCACGGCCTGAGTCAGACCTGTCCTGATCGATCCGTCAGCAAACAACACAAATACGTTGGCTGACACTATTAATCTGTAAAATGCCGCAAATGCAACTGGCGACAGCAAATGGTCAAGTACGCCCGGGAGGACTCGAACCCCCAGCCTTTAGGACCGGAACCTAACGCTCTGTCCAGTTGAGCTACGGGCGCATCCGGTGAAGAATGCTAAATATACGATTTTTTACCGACTGCCGCACTCCATAAAATATTTGTCTTCCACCTGTTTTTGAAGTCTGTACGATTTTGTTTTTTGGGTCGCAATGGTTTCTTTGCAGGCGGATGGCGATCTTAATCCCGATCCGTTTTTTCCAGCCGACACAAAATCCACACCTGAAAAAATAACGCTGCCGGAATGGCCCGATTTGCCGACATTGCGCTGCCTGCCGCCGTAAGGCGCTGTTTTACGTACCGGATTCCGGATGCAGCATCCGGCACCGGCAGTACAGGGCATACCATCCGGCCCGGCATGCGCGTCTGGGTGCCGCTGAAAAGCCAGATGGCCATCGGCATGGTGGTGCGGGTGCACGACGAACAGCCCGGTTTCGAAACCCGCGACATCGCCAAGGCCCTGGACGACGCACCCATCCTGTCCGATGAACTCCTCCGTCTCACCCGCTGGATCCACCGCTTCTACTACTCCAGCTGGGGAGAGGCAATCCAGGCCGCCCTGCCCGCCGGAATGAATTTCTTCGCCGAAGCACACATCAGGGTCATCAGAAAGAACAACGATATTCCGTTGCGTGGTCTGGAGAAGGAAGTATTCACTTTTTTGCAGCAACAGGGATGTGACACCGATATTTCGTTGAAAGAGGTGTCGCGCAACTGGCTTACGAGGGGGGAGCGGGCACTGGAACGGCTCGCAAATAAAGGACTTGTCGAAATCTGGCAGATGCCGCGCATCCGGATGCAACCGCGCATGGAAACGCTCTGGGACTGGCGGGAGGATGTGCGTGCGCAGTTGAAGTCGGATGGTTTTGATGGGATGATATCGGACCGGTTGCCCGGTTTGCCGTCCGGCAGAGAGCCCAAATGGGTGGCCGCGCTGCGGACGCTCCCGGCACTGCCCCTTCCATCCACCCGCCAGCATATCCTCGCCCTGCCGGAGGTCACACCCTATGCCTGGAACCGGATACGTGAAAGCGGCCTGGTGACATCGCGGGAAGTCCCGGCCGACCAGGTCCACCTGACGCTGCCCTACGAGCCGGACGCGATCAGTGTGCTGAACGCGGAACAGGAGACGATCTTTGCGCCGGTCCTCGAGGCCATATCCAGCCAGACCTTCAAACGCTTTCTGCTTTACGGGATCACCGGCAGCGGCAAGACCGAGATCTACATCCACGCCCTGCGTGAAACGCTGCGCCAGGGGCGGGACGGGCTCATCCTCGTTCCCGAGATCGCACTGACCCCGCAGACCGTCCGGCGGTTTCACCGCATCTTCGGCGACCAGATAGCCGTGCTGCACAGCCGCCTCACAGACCGGGAGCGTTACGATGCGTGGACGTCGCTGCAGAAGGGTGAAAAGCGGGTGGCGATAGGCGCCCGGTCCGCCGTGTTCGCGCCACTTCGGAACCTGGGGCTGATCATCATCGACGAGGAGCACGACCCGTCCTACAAGCAGGACGATCCGGCCCCGCGCTATCATGCCCGGGAAGCGGCGATCATGCGCGCGTCGATCACCAATGCCGTCATACTGACCGGCTCCGCGACACCCGGCCTGGCCAGCCTTCAGGCATCCGCGACGGAGAAGTGCACCATGCTCCGGCTCGACAACCGGCATGCGGAGGCCGAACTGCCGGAGGTCCGGATCCTGGATCTCAAGCAGTACCGCTCCGCCATGCGCGGCCCGGTGGCCATACCGTTGTTCCTGGCCATCGAGGAGGCGCTCGGCAAGAATGAGCAGATCATTCTGCTGCACAACCGGCGGGGGTTCGCCACCTTCATCCAGTGCGAAGACTGCGGGGAGATCGTGGAATGTCCGCACTGCTCGGTATCGCTGACCTACCACAAGGCCAAGCGTCATCTGCGCTGCCACTATTGTGGATTCAGCCGGCTGATGCCCAAACAGTGTCCGGCCTGCGACAGCGAGGCCATCGGCGAGCTGGGCATGGGCACCCAGAAAGTGGAGGATGAACTGACCGCGCTCTTTCCGGATGCGCGGATCGCGCGCATGGACCAGGATACCACTTCCGGGAAAAACGCCCACGACCGCATCCTGCAGCGGTTTGCGCGGGGGGAGGCGGACATCCTGATGGGCACGCAGATCGTGGCCAAAGGGCTGGATTTCCCCAATGTTACCGTTGTTGGGGTGATCAACTCGGACACCGAACTGGCATTTCCTTCATATCGGTCCTCGGAGCGCATGTACCAGCTGCTGAGCCAGGTTGCCGGTCGTTCGGGACGCGGTTCCAAGCCCGGCGTGGTTTTCCTGCAGACCCTCATGCCGGAGCATCTGGCCCTGCAATATGCCCAGAAACACGACTTCCCCGGGTTTGCAAGACAGGAGATGAAAAGCCGCAAAGCGTTGTTCTATCCCCCCTATTCCCGGCTGGTCAAGATTTTCTTCCGCTCGGCCGATGCCCAGCTTACGGGGGATGTGGCCGAAACCTTCACCGGGATCGTTTCGCGTCTGCTGTCCGGCGACCGTGTCATGGGTCCGTCCCCATCCACCATAACACGGATGAAAAACATCTACTCCTGGGAGTCGCACATCAAAATGGATCCCGACAAGGGCGGAGGTTACGTCGAGCGGCTGTTTGACACCGCCTTTTCGCAGTTTGAAAAGGTGAAGCCGGCCGGTGCCGGAAAGGTGCGCATCACGATCAATGTGGACTCCATGCATTGACCGGCGCTGATGCCGATCAAAGGGGAATCCGGACTGGTTTCGGGATTGCGTCAGGAGTACGGGCCCGGTCGGAGTGCGGGATTGCGGTAGGGATGCGGATCTGCGGCAGGTGCGAAGCCGCCGGCTTGTGCCATCGCATTGGGATTATAAAATGCGCGGATTTATTAGTAATATTGTTGTTTGCAACAGGCGCATCTCCGGAGCCACGGATATGCCTTGCAAGCACATAATCAGCACATTCAGGCAGCGGAACGGCGATGTCCGGGATTCGCTTCCGTATCCCGGGACGGTTGAAATTCCGGATTCCGGGATCCCTGGCAGAAACAGAAGCAGCAGCAACGAAATGTCACAACTCAAAGACATGGAAATCAACGGCCAGCGCTTTGGCGCGGTCGTGGAGGCGATCATCTTCGCAGCGGACAAACCGCTGACGGCCCATGAAGTAGCGTCGGTGATCACCGGCACCGAGCTGGCACCGCCCATTGAGGAGGAAGATGTCGCCAATGTCATCCACGAGCTCAATGCCGAGCTGGAGGAACAGGGCCGGGCATTTACCATTCAGGTTGTGGGCGGCGGCTATACCTTTGCTACGCAACCGAAATACCACAGTTGGCTCGAATATTTCCAGCATCAGAATGCCAAGCGGAAGCTGTCCCCGTCTGCGGTGGAGACGCTTGCCATCGTGGCCTACAGGCAGCCGATAACCAAGCCGGAGGTGGACCACATCCGGGGGGTGGATTCCGGCTATATCCTCCGGCAGCTGCTGGAAAAGGATCTGGTTGAAGTGGCCGGCCGCTACGAGGGTCCGGGGCGCGCCCTGCTCTACCGCACCACACCGGTCTTCCTGCAACATTTTGGCATCAACGCCATCGACGAACTGCCCAAACCGCGGGAAATCGAGGAGATCCTTAAGGATGATGATATGGCCGAACACAGGCAGCTGATGCTCGAACTCAAATCCGAGCTCAAACCACCTCTCGCCGAAACGGGAGGCGTGGCAATTCCCGGGTATGAGCGGGGACCGGAGAATACGCAGGAGGGCACTGAGGCACCCGAGGCACCCGAGGCACCCGAGGCACCCGAGGCACCCGAGGGGGAAGATATTGATATCCTGAAGCCAGAAGAAAGACAGGGGGACGAAAGCGCCCGGGAGCAAACGGATCCGGATGATGATCCGGACCAGGAAGGTCTCCGGGACGACGAGGACGACGATGCCATCTGGCTGGATGGCGACGAAGACGAGACCCGTCCACAATAATCCGAAGCCGCCTGCATTGACAATGTATTGAACGACAAAACATCCAGGTAAAAAAAGTGACTGACCGCAACCCGAAATCATCCGGCAAACGACCGGGCAAACCCGCGCCTAAATCCCGACTACGTGGAAAAACCGGCATAAAGCCAGACAGGCAGCGTTCCGGGGACGGCCAACGGTCCGGAGACTACCAGCAATCCGGGGATGAACGACGGTCCGGGGGTAGCCAGCGATCCGGAGGCGGCCAAAGATCCGGGGATGAACGGCGGTCCGGTGGCAGCCAGGGATCTGGTGACGGACGAAGAACCGGCGGCAGCCAAAGAACAGCTGACGGACGTCGACCCGGCGGCAGCCAAAGAACAGATGACGGACGTCGACCCGGTGGCAGTCAAAGAACCGGAGGCGGTCAGCGATCAGGGGGCGCGCGACGCTCCGGGGCACCGGCCGCATCCACCCCGCAACAGGCCGAAACGATCCGCCTGAACAAGTACATCGCCCATGCCGGCATCTGCTCCCGGCGCGATGCCGACACCTACATCGCCGAGGGCAAGGTGCGGGTCAACGGCAAGGTGGTCACCGAACTGGGCCATCAGGTGAACCCCGAAGACCGCATTACCGTGAGCGGACAGAGAATCGAGCCCGAGCCGTTCGTCTACATCCTGATGAACAAGCCGCGCGACACCATCACCACCACCAGTGATGAAAAAGGGCGGAAAACGGTAATGGACCTGGTGGAGAATGCGACCGGGCAGCGGTTGTATCCGGTCGGGCGGCTGGACCGCAACACCACCGGCCTGATCCTGCTCACGAATGACGGCGACCTGGCCAACCGCCTGATGCATCCCAGCTACAAGGTCCGCAAGGTGTACGAGGTGGAGACCGACCGTGTGCTGACCGACGAGGAGCTGGGCAAGATCCGCACCGGCATTGTGCTCGAGGACGGGCAGGCACAGGCCTACCGCGTATCCAGGCATCCGGAATATCTGAATGTGGTCTCACTGAGCATGCATGAGGGCCGGAACCGCATCGTGCGTCGGATGATGGAAGCGCTGGGCGTGGAAGTGCTGAGCCTGGACCGGGTGGCATACGGCTCGCTTCAGAAGAAGGGGCTGCGGGTCGGACGCTGGCGCAATCTGCGCAAGAGCGAGATCAACGAGCTGCGCAAGATGGTGCGGTTGCTTCCGATGGATCATCTGGACAGAAGCTGATTTTGCTGAGGGTCATGCGTTTCAAGCCATCAACCGGGGAGTCGGCCTTCCGATATGCAACGGCGAAATTCCGGTACTGCACCGTGCGCCCTGCCCCGCTCCGGACTTTCATCCTTTTGCCGGCCGTCATGGCTATTCTCATCATGGCCGCAGCGATTTCACAGATCACAACGGCTTCACCAGCCGCCCCGTCTTCGCTGATCACAGCGGCTTCACCAGCCGCCCCGTCTTCGCTGGTCACATCGGTTTCACCAGCCGCCCCGCTTTCACCGGCCATCCATCCGGAAGTTACAAAATCGGCGTCCGCAGGCCTCGCTCCAGCAGAGACCGTCCCCCCATCCCTGCTTATGGACGACTACTTCATCCGGGATGT
>SKWQ01000143.1 GCA_007128855.1 Balneolales bacterium | reverse complement strand
TCGTTGCGCCTTCGGGTGTCCGGCGTGGCGGTGCGGGTCCCGTCAGGATTGAAGAACAGGGGTGGGCTGCCCGTGTCGGTGAAATCGGTTATCACGCTGTGCCGCTTACGGATACCGGAATTGTGGTAGATGCTCCGGAGGACGCGTTTCACGGCTTCGCGATCGCTTACGTTGCGCTGCATCAGCTCGCAGGCGTAGGGCTGTTCGTAGTGCGTCTCGGGCACTGATGTTTCGAGGTGATGGATATAGACATTCATTTTATCCATAACCCATTTTTCCAGCAGAAAGTTTACGGTCAGGAAGGCGGGGTGTGGATGTCAGCTATCCCGCTGCCGGACATTGAATTTCTTTGTGATGTAATGAAAGCGCAGGTTGTGCATGATGGCGGCTATTGTCAGCCCGGCAATGAGTCCGGCCCAGAGTCCGCGCGGACCCCATTCCATGATGATGCCGAGCGTGTAACCCAGCGGGATCCCGATGAGCCAGTAAGCCGTCAGGTTGACGATCATGGGGATCTTGGTGTCCTTCAGCCCGCGCAGTGCCCCGGAGCCGCCCACCTGGAGCCCGTCCGATATCTGGAAGATGGCCGCCATGATCAGCAGCATGGCCGCCATGGAGATGACCTCCGGATCCTGTGTGTAGATGGATGCGATCCGGTGCGGGAAGAGCATCATGATCACCGCGGCACAGCACATGATGGCGGTGCACAGGGCGATACCGGTGAAGCCGGCAAAACGCGAGTGCACAAACTGGCGGCGCCCGTAGAGCTGTCCGACCCGCACGGTGATGGCCATCGAAAGACCCAGCGGGATCATGAACGTGATGGACGCAAAGTTGATGGCGATCTGGTGGGCGGCCACGATGGTGGTGCCGAGCGTACCCATCAGCAGGGCCATGACCGCGAACATGCTGGTCTCCATGCCCATGCTGACCCCGATCGGCGTGCCGATGCGCAGGATCTCGCCCACGTGCTGCCGCTCCGGCAGGCGCACGTCCCGGAACAGCCGGAACCGCCGGTAGGCCTTCTTGCCGGCCGTATAGGCGAGCATAGCCAGGAACATCACCCAGAACACGATCGCCGTGGCCCAGCCGGTGCCGACCGCACCCAGTTCCGGGAAGCCGAACCGCCCGTAAATGAGCGTGTAGTTGCCCAGCACGTTGAAGACCAGCCCGACGAGCGTCACGTACAGGGCGGGACGTGTAACGCCCAGCGCCTCGTTGAAAAAGCGGAGCACCATGAAGGCAAAGACCGCCGGAACGCCCCAGGAGACCGCATACAGGTACCCCGATGTCTTCTGGATCACTTCGTCGGCAAAACCCAGCAGGTCCATGACCGGACCGAGGTTGTTCAGCAGGAAGATCACCGGCACGGAGAGCAGCACCGACAGCCAGAGTCCCTGCCGTACCTTCTTGCCGATCACATCCAGATCCCGGGCCCCGAAAAGCTGCGCGATGATCGGACTCAGCGCCATCAGGATGCCGATCACGATCGTGAAAAAGGGCATGAAGAAGCTCGACCCGATGGCCACCGCCGCCAGATCGTCCGGATGGTAGTTGCCCGCCATAACCGTATCCACAAAGCTCATCGATATCTGGGCGAGCTGCGCCCCCACCATGGGAAGTCCCAGACCCAGGATGGCACGGGATTCGGTCCGGATGGAACGCGCTGGCGTCATCAGATCATGATTCCCGCCGGTAAACGAGTGTGGGGATGGCATCGTCGGGTTTGCCCTCCAGATGGGAGATGATGGAGGATGCGGCCAGGGCGCTCATGCGGGCGCGGGTCTCGCGCGTGGCGCTGGCAATGTGTGGAAGCAACACGCAATTGGGTGCGGTCAGCAGATCCGGGTGGACTTTCGGCTCCTTCTCGAAGACATCGAGTCCGGCACCGCCGATGCGTTTTTCGTGCAGCGCTTCGGCCAGGGCGGCTTCATCCACGACCGGTCCGCGCGCGGTATTGATGAGGATGGCTTCCGGCTTCATCATGGCCAGCCGTTCCCTGTTGATAGCGTGACGGGTTTCGGGCGTGAGGGGACAGTGCAGCGACAGGAAATCGGACCGGCTCACCAGGTCATCGACCGAATCCACCCATGTTGCCCCGTATTTCTTCTCGTCCGCCTCGCTGAGCTGTGCGGTGTCGTGGTACAGGACCTTCATGCCAAACCCGCGGGCGCGACGGGCGAAAGCGCGACCGATCCGCCCCATGCCCAGGATCCCGCAATTCTTGCCGCTGACCTCGGTGCCGAGGAACCCGAACGGATGCCATCCGTCGAATTCGCCCGCACGCAGGCTGTCCTCGGCCTCGCGCATGCGCCGGGCGACGCTCAGCAGGAGGGTGAACGCACAGTCGGCGGTCGCCTCGGTGAGTACATCCGGGGTGTTGGAAACGAGGATCCCGAGTTCCTTTGCCGTCTCCACATCAATATTATTATAGCCGACGGCATAGTTGGAAACGATCCGCAGTTTTTCTCCGGCACGCAGCACCTCGCCCGTCACCGGCGTGGAGAGGCAGCTGAGCAGGGCGTCATAGGAGCCGATCACCTCCTTGAGCCGTTCCTCGCTGTCATAGTCACCGCGCTGGCCCACGGTGACATCGTAGCGCGCTTTGAGAAGGTCAATGCCCTTGCCGGGCTGGGGCTCGGTTACAAGTACTCGCATGGCAAATAATAGTTTTTGGGTTGGAAGAAGTCGCCGGAAAACCGGCTCCTCATTCACACGGGAGAACCGGAGCGGGTTTGCAGTATGGCCGGATTTTATGCCGGCTTGTCTTCTATTTCCGTGATCTCGGCGTCGTTCCACATTTTTTCGAGCGCGTAGAAACTCCTGGTCTCGTCATTGAAAATGTGGACGACCACGTCAACGTAGTCGAGCACGACCCATTTCCTGCTTTCAAGGCCTTCCTTGCGCCAGACGTGCTCACCGGTCTGCTCCTTGATCTTCTCGGTGACGTTGTTGGCAAGGGCTCGGATCTGGGTGTCCGACCCGCCCTGGCATACGATGAAGTAATCGGTCAGTGTGGTCAGCTTGCGCACGTCCAGCACGCGCAATTTTTCTGCCTTCTTTTCAAGGAGGGCTTCGTTGATGAGGGAAACAAGCGGGGCAAAATCGGTTTTCTTCTTTTTGGTGGCGCGGGATCCGGAGGATGTGGTTTGGTTCATAGGCAGCGTTGGATGTTGCGTCTGAGTTACTGGTTGAGTGAATCGTAATCGGAACCGATCACGATGGTGGCATCTAAATAGAAATCAGGTGATATCTCCCTGATGACCCGGTCATCGGGCAGGCCCAGGGCACGGGCGACCCTGCGGGCGTTTTCCAGGTTACCGCTCCGGTCGATGACAAAGGAGCGCGTGACATCAAAGGTATCGAAATTGCCTGATTCGACAACGTCGAACCCGCTTCGGCGCAGTACGGATGTGAACCGGCTGGCAAGTCCGGGCACACCGCAACCGTTCCGCACTTCCACCTGGATCACTTCGCTCAGGAGGACACCGACTTCCGTGCGTTCGGATACGATGCGTGGGTAGATGATACGGGTGAAAAGGGCTACGAGGAGGATCAGCAACAGGATGCTCAAAAAACCCAGTGCGGCGTGAAGCAGGTAGTGAGAACGTTCTTTTTCTGTCATTCAGATGGAAATGGAATGGTTCTCAGCTGTCGGCCCGGTTTCATGATCTACCATGCGGGATACGGGTTGTGCATGCGGCCTCGGTGGTGATAATGGGGCGGATAGTACCCGTACCCGTAACCATATCCATGGGGAATCTGCTGAAAGCGGACCTGGATGCGGGTATTTTCATTGAACTTGTAGTTCAGTTCGGCATTGCGCACATAGAACTGGGTCTGGTCGTTCTGGCCCATGAAGCCGGACCCGAAGGGCGAATGCGACATGGCAAGATCCACCCGGCCATAAAGATTTTCGTTGAACAACAGGTGCATGGTGTTCGTGTACGTGTTCCGGTTGTACATGTCACCACCGAAAGACCCCATGGACATCTCGTAGGAGTGATCCATCCGGAAATCCATCAGCCCTAAAAGCGAGCTGCGATCCTGGTTGTCCGTGCGTACGATGGGACCCGTACGGTCCAGGGTGGAGCCGGTATCGGACCGGAACTGTGCCTGCAACTGCGTCATGGGCAGCACAAGGAGTCCTGCAAGAAGGAGTAAAATCGGGTAGATTTTCATAAAGGTCCTGTTTTGAAACGGGTATGACGGCTCATTGCAACCGTGTATGCCATCTATTACGTTATACAGTAAACGTAACGAAAACATTCAAATTATGTCAAGCAGAATGCGCCGGGTTGCACATTTTTTTTGTGCCATTTTGTCCGGCGCCGGCCTTGCCGTACCATGCCGGCCACGGGCTTGGCGGAGGTGGAGGGATTCGAACCCCCGGTACACATAGTGTACAACGGTTTTCGAGACCGCCCCATTCGACCGCTCTGGCACACCTCCGTCAGTAGAAAAAGCTTGTAAAGCGCCCTTAAAAACACTATATTACTGAACTTTTCGCAGTTCTACAACATGATATTACATTTTTCGAAATTACCATGACCAACATGAAATTAACGGATTTCAAATACGAATTAGAGAAGATCAAAATCCCCTCCCATCCCGTAGAACCCCGCGACGCTGCGAAACTGATGGTTTTGAACCGGGCCGACAAGACCATCACCCATGAGACATTTGCCGATATACACAAATATATCAACAAGGGTGACTGCCTGGTGTACAACAACACGAAAGTATTTCCCGCCCGGCTGAAAGGCAAGAAAGAGAAGACGGACGCCTCTATCGAGGTGTTCCTGCTCAGGGAGCTGCAGCCAGAGAACAAGCTGTGGGACGTACTGGTGGAGCCCGCCCGGAAGATCCGCATCGGCAACAAACTCTACTTCGGCGACGAACTCGTGGCCGAAGTGGTCGACAATACCACTTCGCGCGGACGCACCATCCGTTTCCTGTCCGACCAGCCCAATGACAAACTCTACGCCATACTCGACGAGCTGGGCGAGATGCCGCTTCCTCCCTACATTAAGCGCAAGCCCGAGGAAGCTGACAAGGAGCGGTACCAGACCATTTTTGCACGGGAACGCGGCGCGGTCGCCGCACCCACCGCAGGCATGCACTTCACCGAGGAGCTGGTCGCCAAACTCACCGGCCAGGGCATGCGCATGGCGCCCATCACACTTCATATCGGCTGGGGAACCTTCCGCCAGGTGGAAGTGGAGGACCTGACCAAGCACCGTATGGACTCCGAGAACTACTACATCTCCGAAGAGTCTGCCCGGACCGTCAACGAGGTGCTGAACTCCAAAAAGCACAAAGTGGTGGCCTGCGGCATTTCCGCCGTGCGCGCCATCGAGACCAGCACTATGGCCAGTGGTCATGCCAAGGCGGCCATGGGGTGGACCGACAAGTTCATCTATCCGCCTTACGACTTCAAGATCACCGAGGCGCTGATCACGAATTTCCACCGTCCCGAATCCACCATGCTCATGCTGGCTGCGGCATTCGCCGACTTCGATTTCCTGATGCACGCCTACAAGGAGGCGATCGACAAGAAATACCGCTTCTTCTCCTTTGGCGACGCCATGCTCATTATCTGACCGATGATCCCTTCCACCGGTGTCATCATACCGTCCGCAGGCCGTGGGAACCGGATGGACTCCGGTCAGCCCAAGCAACTGCTGCATATCGGCGGCATGACGATCCTCGGCCACACCATCAGCCGCATCCTCCGGATCGGACCGGTGCGCCACCTGGTGATCCCGACATCCCCGGAGCTGGAAACGACCGTACGCGATATCGCCGCCGGCTGCATCAGCGCTGCCGGCAGATCCGGTGATGTCCGCCTGGATGTGGTCGCCGGCGGGAAGGAGCGGATGGATTCGGTCGGCAACGGACTCCAGGCGCTGGCGGGCACCGACGTGGAACTCGTGATGGTCCACGATGCGGTGCGGCCCTGTTTTCCGCTGGATGCGGTCATGCGCGCACTGCAGCTGGCCGGTTCCGAAGGGGCCGCCATCCTGGCGATACCCGCAAGGGATACGGTCAAGCTGGTGGACCGAGCCGGACGGATCACCGGAACGCCTGACCGGCGGCAGGTCTGGCTGGCCCAGACGCCCCAGGTATTCCGGACGGAGGTCCTGCTTGATTCCCACGGCAAGGCCGCCGCGAGCGGGTTCGCCGCCACCGATGACGCCTCCATGGCCGAGCATGCGGGATATCCCGTCCGTGTCGTCGAAGGCACGCAGGACAATCTCAAGATCACCTGGCCCGTCGACCTGTTTTTTGCGGAACAGTGGCTGAAGGAGAACAGCCTGAGGCATCCCACAGGCGAAAACCCCAGCCGGCCACACCTCGCAGACGAAAAACCCATCCGAACACATCCCACAGGCGAAAACCCCAAAGGAATATGAAATCGATCAGAACAGGATTCGGGTACGACCTGCACCGGCTGGCCGA
>SKWQ01000211.1 GCA_007128855.1 Balneolales bacterium | reverse complement strand
GTCTTGTGCTCATCGGAAAGCTCGCCGAGGAAGACGCGCTGGATGGTCCAGAGGATGTAGGCCGCTGTTAGGATGATGCCGGTCACCGAGATGATGGTGATAACCCGGAAGGCGTCAAACGCACCCAGGAAGGAGAACAGCTCGCTGACAAAACCGCTGAGTCCCGGCAGTCCGAGTGCCGCGAACATGGCCACCATGGCAATTCCGGTGTATTTCGGCATCTGGTTGGCGATGCCGCCGAAGTCGTACAGGCCTCGTTTGTGGGTGCGGTCGTAGAGCACACCGACGATAAGGAAGAGCATGGCCGTGATGGTACCGTGGTTGAACATCTGCAGCACGGCGCCCACGGTGCCCTGGTTGGTCAGGGAAGCCATGCCGAGCATCACGATACCCATGTGGCTGATGGATGAGTAGGCGATCAGTTTCTTGAAATCATCCTGTGCCATGGCGCAAAGCGCACCGTAGATGATGCTGATCATGCCCAGTGCCGCCATGAGGTACATGAAGTAGACGGTGCCGTCCGGCAGGATCGGGAACAGGATCCGCAGCATGCCGTAGGTGCCAAGCTTCAGCAGCACGCCGGCAAGGATCACACTGATGGGCGTGGGCGCCTCCACGTGCGCATCAGGCAACCAGGTGTGGAACGGGAAGAGCGGCACCTTGATGGCAAAGCTGATGAACAGGGCCACCCAGGCAACATAGCGCCAGGTCGTATCCACCCCGTAGAAAATCGATCCTTCCACAAAGTTGGCGGAGTTCATCATGTGCAGCAGGTTGAACGTGTGCACCTGCTCGCCGGCACCGTTGGTGTAGGCCACGCTGAAATAGAGACCGAGCATGACAAGCAGCATCAACACGCCGCCCACGAAGGTGTAGATGAAGAACTTGATGGCGGCATACTCGCGGCGGGGCCCGCCCCAGATCCCGATGAGGAAGTACATAGGCAGCAGCATCACCTCCCAGAAGATGAAGAACAGGAAAAAGTCGAGCGCCACGAACACGCCCATCATCCCGGTAACCAGCAGCAGGTAGAGCGCAAAATACCCCTTGACCATCTTCTCGATGCTCCAGGAGGAGATCACGCCGATCAGACTGATCAGTGCCGTAAGCAGCACCATCAGAATGCTCAGGCCGTCGATCCCGAGGAAATAGAGGATCTCGATCTTTCCGACCCACGGGACCGCCTCGACGATGATCCAGTCGAACTGTTCCACAAACTGGAACGAGCCCGGATCGTTGATGCCCAGCGCGGTGCGGTCGAACAGGCCGAGCAGCAGCACCGCCAGCACCAGCTGCAATCCGGTTACCCCTGCGGCCGTCCACCGGATGGCATTTTTATTGTCGCCCGGAATGAGCAGGACGATGAGCATCCCGACAATGGGAAGGAACACGATCCATGTGAGAATACCGATGCCGAATATTTGAAATTCCATACCGTTTTGTTTCTGTTAGTAATTTGCTGCCGGAATATGTTGAAAATGGTTGTTTGTGTGATCCGCGGACGGAATACCTGTCGTGGATCAGAGAGTCAGCAGGACGATGGTTATGATCAGGAAACCGAAGACGGCAAACACCACATAGGTCTGAATGTTGCCGGTCTGGATTTTGCGGAGACGCATACCGATCGCTCCTGTGAAGTTGGCCAGGAAGTTGACCAGGCCGTCGATAAAGGTGTTGTCGATCCATCCGCTGATGCGCGAAACGCCAAGCGTCACCGCTCCTGCGCCGTTGACGATGCCGTCGATGATATGTGCATCGAACCAGTTGGAGATGCGGGTCAGCGCCAGCGTGCCGTTTACAAAAACCGCCTCGTACATCTCGTCGAAATACCACTTGTTTTTGGATCCGCGGTAGATCGGTCCCATGGCCGCGGCCATCTTGTCCGCGCTGAATGATTTCTTCTGATAGACCAGCCATGCGAATGCGAGTCCGGCCACGGCGATGACGATTGACAGAATCATCACCAGTGTGTGGACCCGGCTGATCGCCTCGTACAAGACGGGCCATGTTGCCGGGGCAACGGCATCAGGCACCACGCTCAGCGGACGCTCCAGTGCCTGGAACAGCCATCCGGATGACGCGCCGAAAGGGTTGAAACTGTAAAAAACGAATAGGGAGAGCGCGGCAAGCACCATAAGGGGGATGCCCATGACGCCCGGCACTTCGTTGACGAGCGGAAGGCGCTCCGGCCGGGCATGTTTGCCGTGGAATGTCAGGATCAGCAGCCGGAACATGTAGAAGGCGGTCATGCCGGCCACGGTGAAAGCGATCAGCGGGAGCAGCCAGTGTCCGTTCAGCGTACTGAAGGCCAGCGTGCCGGCCAGGATCTCATCCTTGCTGAGGAACCCGGAGGTCAGCGGGATGCCGGAGATGGCCAGCGTAAAGATGAGGAACGTCCAGTATGTGACCGGCATGCGCGATTTGAGTCCGCCCATGTTGCGGATGTCCTGCGCATCGGTGTCGTGGTCGTGCTGCTTGTGGAGCGCGGCGTGCATCGCAAAGATCACGGCACCGGAACCCAGGAACAGGCCGGCCTTGAACGCCGCATGGGTGACCAGGTGCATGAATCCGGCCGCATAGGCACCCACTCCAAGCGCCATGACCATATAGCCGAGCTGGCTGATGGTGGACCAGGCCAGCACCTTTTTGATATCATACTGGGTGATGGCGATGGTGGCAGCCAGCAGTGCCGTGATTGCGCCGATGTAGGCGATTACGAGCAATGCGTCGGCAGTGAAGAGCGGGAAGAGCCGGGCGACCATGAACACCCCGGCGGCCACCATGGTGGCGGCGTGGATGAGGGCGCTGACCGGGGTCGGCCCCTCCATCGCATCCGGAAGCCAGACATGCAGCGGGAACTGGGCGGACTTGCCAATGGCCCCGCAGAAGATCAGGATGCCGGCCGCGGTCAGCCAGGCCTGGCTCTCGAACGGCAGGTTGCCGGCGGACAGTGCCCCGAAGATCGCGTCGAACGAGAAGGTGGAGAAGTGCACGAAGATGATCATGATGCCGATGAACATGCCCGCGTCGCCGATACGGTTGACGATGAACGCCTTCATGGCGGCATTGGAAGCCGACTTCTTTTCATACCAGTGCCCGATGAGCAGGTACGAGCTCAATCCAACCAGTTCCCAGAAGATGTACATCATGAGAAGGTTGTGGGTGAGCACGATACCGAGCATCGAGAAGGTAAACAGGCCCAGATAGGCGAAATAACGGGAATAGCGCACATCCCCTTTCAGATATCCCATTGAGAAAAAATGGACCAGCATGCTGATCAGCAGAACGACCACCAGCATGATGGCCGACAGGTTGTCGATAAGGATGCCCAGCTCGATGTTCACCTCACCGACACCGGGGATGCCTCCGAATGTGGCCCAGGTCCAACCCGCCGAAACCGATTCGGGCACGGCCAGTTTGGTGAACAAGATGAACAGGGAAGCTGCAAATGCGATACTTACCATCGCGGTGCCGAGCCAGTCCCCCTGACGTGGCAGGCGCCTGCCGAAAAAGATCAGCAGCAGGAAACCAGCCAGCGGAAGAAACAGGATGATGAGTGATAACTGTATCAGGGATTCCAATGCCATAGTGTGTTGGGTTCTGTAAAACGGGTTGCTACTCCTTCAGTTCGCTGATTTGCTCGACATCCACCGACCCGAACTGGTTGTAGATGTTCAGGGCAATGGCCAGCGCAACGGCGGCCTCCGCAGCGGCAATGATGATGACAAAAAGCGCGATCATGTGTCCATCGAGGGAAAGCAGGCCATACCTGCTGAATGCCACGAAATTCAGGTTCGCGGAATTCAGGATCAGCTCTATGCCCATCAGGACCATGATGATGTTTCTGCGGGAAATCACGGCAAGCAGTCCAAGTGAGAACAGTACGGCGCTGACCACCAGAAAGTGGTTGAGTCCGGGTTCTGCCAGCCATTCAGGTAAGACCATGTCCAAATCGGTTAATCGTTAAGGTATGTTTCGAAATATCTGCTTGTCATTTTATCAGGATATCACAATCCGTGTTCCCGCATCAGGCATCATGACCTCCCGGTACCCTCACCGTAGGATGGACCGCCCGGCCCTTCCTGTGAAGATTTTCCGGCCGGTGGATGCGGGTGGCGTGTGCGGGCGGCCATGAGCACTGCACCGATGATACAGAGCAGCAACAGGACCCCCGCCACCTGGAACGGCAGCATGAAATCGGTGAGGAGCAACTCACCCAGACCGGTGAGAGTCACCTCGCCATCCTCAAGAGGCATCAATGTCCACTCGGTTGTCACATAGACCGCAATGAGCATCAGGCCGATAATGGCCGCAAAAATAGTGGATGGTACCAGATTGACCGTACGGGTGCGCACTTTTTCGAAGTATCCGCGCGTAGTGAGCATCACACCGAACAGGATCAGCACCAGGATCCCTCCGACATATACCAGCAGCTGGGTCACAGCCACGAACCCGGCATACAGCAGGGCGTAGAACACGGCCACTCCGGCCAGTGTGAACATCAGCGCAAATGCGGAATGGACGATATTCCTGGAGAATACCATGATGGCGGCGGATCCGATGATCAGGATGGCGAACACGTAAAAAGCTACAGCAAAAAGATCCATAATGTATTCGTGACCGAATTGTTCACATTGAAATGACTGCGCGGGTTATCCTTCTGAATTTTTCTTTGTCTCACGCTCCGCCTTGCGGGCGGCCCTGCGCGCTTCGCGTTCCGCCCGTCGGGCTTCCCTTGCCGCGTCGGAATCCGCGTCACCGGACGTTTCAGCTCCGGACGCATCGGTTCCGGAGGCAGAAGCTCCGGCGGCATCGCCGCTTCCGGCGGGTGTACTGTCGGAGTCGGCTTTTGGGGCCTTTTCCCCGCCCTCACCTTCAGCAGCGGCACTGGCTTCTTCCTTTTTCTTCCTGGCGAGCATGGCCTCTTCCTTTTTCCGGCGCTTCGCCTCCGCCTCTTCCTCCAGTTTGCGGTTGGCCTCCTCTATCTGCTCAGGGGTCATATCGGCAAAGGAGAAAATGAGGTCATTGCGATTGTAGGTCGAGTATTCGTACTCCTCCACCATGGTGATGCAATTGGTGGGACACGGGTGCACGCAGAGCTCGCAATAGCAGCACTTGGCCATGTCAATGTCGAAATTGTCCACCCAGAGTTTCTTTTTGTGACCGGTGGATGTCTCGCCCAGATCGTCGTCATCGGTGGACTTGATGGTGCCGATGTCGATGCACTCTACGGGACAGGCACGCTCACACAGGCGGCAACCGATGCAATCGTCGATGTTGACGTGCAGTTTGAGCCGCACGCGCTCCGGAAGCACATCGCGTTCATACGGATACTGAACCGTGACCGATTTTTTGAAGAGATGGCGCAAGGTGATGCCCATCCCGGTAAAGATGGTTTTGAACGTGGTGTAGGTGTCGGATAAAGCTTTGACCATGTCAGCGATTGGTTCGGTTTAAAAAATCATTTCCCAGAGTGCAATGAGCACAAGGTTCACAAACGAGAGCGGAATGAGGTACTTCCAGCAAACATTCATCAGCTGGTCTACCCGCAGCCTGGGGAGAGTCCAGCGAAGCCACATCATCACGAAGACCAGGATCATTCCCTTGAGCAGCATCCAGAAGGCGCCCCAGACCGGGCCGTCCATGAATGATCCGAACGGACTGTTCCATCCGCCGAAGAAAAGCGTGGCCCCGACAAGCGAGAGCAGGAGCATGTCGGCGTATTCCGTGAGCATGAACAGGCCCCAGCGCATGCCGGAGTATTCCGTCTGGTAGCCGCCCACCAGCTCCGATTCGGATTCGGGCAGGTCAAACGGCACCCGGTGCGCTTCCGCAAGCGAGGCGATGAAAAAGAGCACGAACGCGATCACCATGAAGGGACTGTGGAAGATCAGCCAGTTGGGAAGAAAACCCAGAAATGCATTACCTGTTTGCATTTCGGTCACTTCCATCAGGTTGAGGGTCCCTGTCACGATGATCACGGAAAGGATGGTCACTACGGTGGGAACTTCGTAACTGACCGTCTGCGCGGCGGTCCGCATGGCTCCCAGAAGCGACCATTTGTTGTTGGAAGCCCAGCCGGCCATGATGATGCTGACCGAAAGCAATGACGTGATGGCGACGATGTAGAATATTCCCACATCGATCATGCTGCCGATGTAGCCGCTGCTGAATGGTATGGCCACGAACGCGGCATATGATGCTGCAAAAGCGATGAAAGGTGCCATTTTGAACAGAAAACGATCCGCTTTGGCCGGCACGATATCCTCTTTCTGGATCATCTTGACCAGGTCGGCGATGGTCTGGGACCAGCCGTGCCACCCACCGGTATGCATCGGTCCCAAGCGGTCCTGGATGTGTCCGGCCACCTTGCGCTCCAGCCAGATGGCGAAGAGGGCATAGACCAGGATGATCATCAACGGGATGATGGAAAAGACAAAGACGACCAGGGGTCCGGCCGGCAGAAAACTTTCCAGAAATTGCTGCATAATACGTTCCTTTACAAGCTATCGGTCAACTTCACCGAGTACGATATCAATACTTCCGATTATCGCCACCATGTCGGCCACCATGGATCCGACTGAAATGGCGGGTAAAACACTTAAATTCACGAAACTGGGCGCCCGGGCCTTTATCCGGAACGGGGTTGTCGACTTGTCACTGATGATGTAGTATCCCAGCTCGCCGCGGGGCGTCTCGGTCCGGCAGTAGATCTCACCGGCAGGCGGACGGATTTTCTTGGGGACCGACTCCTGCACATCCCCTTCCCCGGGCATCTGGTCCAGTGCCTGTTCGATGATCTTCAGACTCTCCTCCATTTCCCATACACGGACGATATAGCGGTCCCAGCAGTCACCCAGGGTGCCCACCTCCCCTTTTCCAACGATCACATCAAACTCGAAACGATCATAGATGGAGTAGGGGTCATCCCTTCGGAGATCCCACTTTACACCGGATCCACGCAGGCTGGGTCCGGATATCCCGTAGTTGATCGCCACTTTTTCGGGCAGTACACCGACGTTGGCCGTCCGTTCCACAAAAATCTTGTTGTAGGACAGCAGATCATTCAGTTCCTTTATCTTGGGCCGGAACGACGTTACGAATGCGGCCGTATCCGATTTGAAATCGGCCGGAACATCGTTCATCAGTCCGCCGATCCAGATGTAGTTATACAGAAGCCGGGCACCGCTGGCTTTTTCGAAGATGTCCAGGACCTTCTCACGTTCGATAAAGCAGTAGAGGAACGGGGTGAAGGCGCCAATGTCCAGACCAAACGTGCCAAGGGCCAGCAAGTGGCTGGCGATGCGCTGCAACTCTGCCATGATGACCCGGATGTACTCCACGCGGTCATTGACCTGGATGCCCATAAGCCGTTCCATGGCAATGGCATATCCCAGCTCGTTGTTCATGGCCGCGACATAGTCCATGCGGTCCACGTACGGAATGACCTTGGTGTAGTCGTTCATCGCCTCACAATGCTTCTCGAAGCAGCGGTGCAGATAGCCGATATGTGGGACCGCTTTGGTGACGATTTCACCGTCCAGTGTCAGTTCCATTCTGAGCACCCCGTGCGTCGACGGGTGCTGCGGACCCATGTTGATGACCATCTCCTGCGTCTTCAGCCCGTTTCCGGCATCCTCCGGCGGTGTCAGGGTTACTTCAGGTCCTTTTTGTTTCACTTGCGTCATGGGTCAGTACTTAACTTTCATTCCACGGTAGATTTCCTGGACCTCGTAGTCCTTGCGCAGCGGGTATCCTTCCCAGTCATCGGGACACAGGATGCGGCGATGGTCGGGATGCCCGTCAAATCGGATGCCGAACATGTCGAACGCCTCGCGCTCATGCCAGTCGGCGGTTTTCCAGACCTGCTCGACCGTCGGCAGATGCGCATCGTCCTCCGGCATGATTACCTTGAGGGTCAGTTTGTGCTTTTCCGAGGTCGAGAACAGATGGTAGGTGACCCCTAGCGTATTTTCTTTTGGATAGTGGACGCCGCTCAGGCACATCAGGGAATCAAACCGGAGCCCCGGTTCGTCACGGAGATATTTGGCAACATCCCGGATGTGCTCAGCCCTGACGACGATCCAGGGCACCACCACTTCCTCCTCCCTGAACTCCAAAACCTCTTCCCCGAATTTTTCCGAGAGAACGCGGTACAGTTCTTCCACCGTTTTCATCAGGCGCCCTCCTTCTTGCGTTCCACATCCTGCTGCGGAAACTCGATCTGAGCCGTTTTATGCTCTTCGGTCTCGTCCACACTTTTCACCCGGATATCGTCGCCGCCCTTGTCCTGGATTACGACCGGCTTGGTGCCGATGCCTTCCACCAGGCTTTCGTTCATGATCTTTTCCCGCAGGTGCATAAAGCCATGGAGCAGCGCTTCGGGCCTGGGCGGACAACCCGGCACGTACACATCCACCGGAACCACCCGGTCAACCCCTTTGAGCACATGATAACCGTGCTCCCAGTAGGGTCCGCCGCAGTTGGAGCATGAGCCCATGCTGATCACGTACCTCGGTTCGGCCATCTGCTCGTACAGCCGCTTGATGCGTGTCGCCATTTTGAGTGTCACCGTCCCGGCCACGATCATCACATCCGCCTGGCGCGGGGATGAGCGGGGGATGATCCCGAACCGGTCGAAATCATATCGAGAGGCCGCTGTGGCCATCATTTCAATGGCACAGCAAGCCAGTCCGAACTGCATATACCAGATGGATGACTTCCTGGCCCAGTTCAGTGCTTTTTCAAGCGAAACGATAATGATGTTACTGTCCTGATACTTTTTATCGAGTAGACCCATGTAGTAGATATTACAGATATTTATGGTAGCCACCGCAAGTGAGGATGCGGATGATACAGTCCTGTTACCTGTCCTCCTCTTTTTGTGATGTCGCCTTGTCTGCAGATTTATTGAGAAAATCCGTTTCTGATGCGGGTGCAATTAGCTGCGAGCCGTTGCCTGTGGCGGATGCGTATTCGCTGTGGCCGGGCATGACGACCCCGACCCCTTCCACATAGCGCGGCACGACCGGCTGGGGCTTGTCCCACTGAAGGTCACCCTTGCCAAGCTCGTACAGAAAACCGACAAAAATGAGGGAGACAAACACGATCATGGCCCAGAATGCGTACCAGCCCATGCTCTTGAAGACTACTGCCCACGGAAACAGCAGGACAACCTCCACCTCGAAGATGAGGAACATCAATGCGATGACATAAAAGCGGTTGTTGTACTGGATCCAGGCGCTCCCAACGGGGTCCTCCCCGCATTCATATGTGGAAAGTTTCTCCGGGCTGGGCCGGTTAGGGCGCAGCATCCATGCAACCAACAGCGTTATACCGGCAAAAACGGCGCCATTGACCAGAAACAACAATACGTACCCATAATCAGCTAGCATACAGCGCTACTTGTTAGGTTCAAAAATAATAAGATAATAAAGGATGAAAATAACCAATCACCGACTTAAAATCATCCAAGTTTATCAGCCTTGAAACTCTGGAGGATGCGGATGTAGTTGGCACGTTCGAACGAGGCCGGATCGGCAACGGAGGCGGAACTCATGCTTCCTTTCATCTGCTCGACGGATTCATACTCATACTGTTCCATCCAGATCTTCATCTCCTCGACGATAGTGAACAGTTTGTCGCATCCCTCGCGAAGAAGAGTTGAGGCCATCTGGGTCACATCGGCGCCGACCATGATCATCTTGATCACGTCTTCTGCCGAGTGGATGCCGGTGGTGGCGGCAAGGCTGCACTTCAGGTGCGGACTCAGCATGGCGATCCAGCGCAGCGGCAGTCGCTTTTCAAACGAGTTGCTCAGCTCCAGGCTGGGTGCGATTTCCCGCGTCTCAAGGTCGATGTCCGGCTGGTAGAAACGGTTGAACAGCACCAGTCCATCCGCGCCGGCGGCTTCCAGCCTCTTCGCCATGTTGGCAAAAGCGCTGAAATAGGGTCCGAGCTTGATGGAAACGGGAATGGAAACGGATTGCTTCACCGCCTTGAGGTCGTTGATGTACATCTCTTCCACCTTTTCGGAGGTCATTTCCGGATCGGCGGCAATGTAATAGATGTTGAGCTCGATGGCATCGGCGCCTGCTTGCTGGATTTTTTTTGCGTAATTCATCCATCCGCCTTCCGAAACGCCGTTCAGACTGGCGATGATCGGGATGTCCACGGACTCTTTCAGTTGCCGGATGTGCTCCAGGTAATCCTCGGCTTCCAGGTTGTGGTATTGCTCCGGCTCCGGGAAATAGGTAATAGCTTCGGCATAGCTTTCCGATGCGATGTTGGTGAAATGGTCCAGCGCCTGGTTTTCACGGGTGATCTGTTCTTCAAAAAGGGAATACATGACGATGGCGGCCGCTCCGGCATCTTCCATGCGCTTTACTTTGGACAGGTCACTGCTCAGCGGGGAGGCGGAGGGGACCAGCGGGCTTTTCAGTTTAAGGCCTAAATAATTGGTTTCCAGATTCATAACAGGTCATTAAGAAGTAAATATTTTCAAAAAAAAATAAGGGACCGGAAGTCCGGATGAATTGTCCGGAAACTCCCGGTCGGAGACATGCTTATGACTCCTGCTTGACAGGTTCGTACATTTTTTCAATCTCAACGTACTGGCGCCAGCGCTCGTTGACCGACTCCTGTGCCTGCTTCATGTACTGCGCGGCAACGGCAGGATGCGATTTCGAGAGCATCAGGTAGCGCATTTCGTTGTATGCGTAATCCTTGAATGCCACTTTCGGCGGCTTGGAGTCGAGCGAGAACGGATTCTTGCCCTCCTTCGCAAGCATCGGATTGTAGCGGAACAGCGGCCAGTAGCCCGATTCCACTGCCAGGCGCTGCTGGTCGAGACCGTATTTCAGGTTGTAACCATGCGCGATACAGTGGCTGTAGGCAATGATGACCGACGGACCGGGATACGCCTCGGCTTCCATGATGGCACGGATGGTCTGGGTGTCATTTGCTCCCATGGCGATCCGGGCCACATAGGCGGCACCGCCCGAGACAGCCAGCAATCCGAGGTCCTTCTTGGCGGTCTCCTTGCCGGCTGCGGCAAACTTGGCCACCGAACCCAGCGGCGTGGCTTTCGAACGCTGGCCGCCGGTGTTGGAGTAGACCTCGGTGTCCATCACGAGCAGGTTGACGTTCCGTCCGGCTGTGAGCACATGGTCGAGTCCGCCGTAGCCGATGTCATAGGCCCATCCGTCCCCGCCAAATGCCCAAACACTCTTGTGCACCAGATAGTCGGCAAGACTCTGGAGCTGTCGGACCGCCTTCTGGTCCGCAGATCCGTTACCGGATTCCGCCAGAAGTTTTTTCAGTTCGCCGACACGCTCGCGCTGCTCGAAGATGCCGGGCTCATCAGACTGGTCCGCTGTAAGGATGGCCTCCTTGAGCGCGTCCGGAACGGCACCGTTCACCTCCCTGAGCAGGCGCTTGGCCTGTTCTGCCTGCTTGTCGATCGTCAGGCGGAACCCGAGTCCGAATTCCGCGTTGTCCTCAAAGAGTGAGTTGGACCATGCCGGACCAAGACCTTTCGCATTCGTGGTGTAGGGGGTGGTCGGCAGGTTGCCTCCGTAGATCGACGAGCATCCGGTTGCATTGGCAATGACCATGCGGTCGCCATACAGCTGGGTGATCAGTTTCACGTACGGAGTCTCACCGCATCCGGCACAGGCGCCGGAGAACTCGAAGAGCGGCTGCAGGTACTGGGACCCCTTGACGGTCCCTGCTTTCAGCTGGTTGCGGTCAAATTCAGGGATATTGAGGAAGAAGTCCCAGTTCTCACGCTCATTTTCAAGATGCGGTTCGATCGCGTCCATGTTGATCGCCTTGCGTCCGACCTCCTGCTTGTTCTTGGCGGGACATACTTCCACGCAGAGCTCACAGCCGGTACAGTCTTCCGGCGATACCTGGATGCTGACCATGGTGTTCTCCGGCCACTCGCGGCCTTTGGCTTTCATGGACTTGAAGGTCGGAGGCGCATCGGCCAGGAGCTTCTCGTCGAAGGCCTTGATGCGGATGACCGCATGCGGACAGACCATGGCGCACTTGCCGCACTGGATACACACATCCGGATCGAGGACCGGGATTTCGTGCGCAATATTGCGTTTCTCATAGCAGGTGGTCCCGGTCGGGAAAGTGCCGTCGACCGGCATCATGCTCACCGGCAGATAATCACCGTTACCGGCGGTGATTTCGCCGATCACGTCAGTGACAAACTCGGGAATATCCTTGCCGACGACCGGATCGAGCATTTTCTTGCTGGTGGTGACTTTTTCCGGGACCTTCAGTTCGAACAGGTGCTCCACGGAATTGTCTACTGCCGCAAAGTTGCTCTTTACGATCTTCTCGCCTTTCTGGCCGTAGGTTTTCTGGATGGCATCCTTGATCGCGCCGATGGCCTCATCCTTAGGCAGGATGTCGGAGATGGCGAAGAAGCAGACCTGCATCACGGTGTTGATGCGGTTGCCCATGCCGCTGTCACGGGCCACCTTGAAGCCGTCAATGGCGAACACCCGGATCTTCTTGTCGATGATCTGTTTTTGCACCATGTCGGGCAGATTGTCCCACAGCTCATCCGGCCCGAACTGGGTGTTGAGCAGGAACGTCGCCCCTTCGCGCGCATTCTTGAGCATGTCCATCCGCTCGACGAAACGGAACTGATGGCAGGCGACGAAATCGGCTTCGTCGATCAGGTAGGCCGACCGTATGGGATCCGGACCGAACCGCAGGTGCGATGTCGTCATGGAGCCCGACTTCTTGGAGTCGTAGACGAAGTAGCCCTGGGCGTAGAAATCGGTGTTTTCACCGATGATCTTGATCGAGTTTTTGTTGGCACTAACGGTACCGTCGGCACCCAGGCCGTAGAACAGTCCACGGAAGACACGACTTTTCTCCTTGCCGGCTGATTTGCCGTTGGCCGCGGGTTTCGCCTTGCCGTTTACCGGCATAACACCGTTTTCGTAGGGGATACTGGTGTGCGTCACATCATCGTTGATACCGATGGTGAAATGGTTCTTCGGTTTTTCCTTGCCGAGTTCGTCAAAGATCGCCTTGACCATCGGCGGGGTGAACTCCTTGGAAGAAAGACCGTAGCGGCCCGCAACGACGCGGGGATCATTCGGCAGTACGCGGAAGCCTTCCGTGCGGTTCTCCTGGAGTGCTGTGAGCACATCCTGGTACAGCGGATCGCCGGCGCTTCCCGGCTCCTTGGTGCGGTCAAGCACACCAATGCTCTGCACGGATTCCGGCAGGGCGTTGACAAAGGCTTCGATATTGAAGGGACGGTACAGGCGCGGTTTGATGACGCCGACTTTTTCCCCCGCCTCGTTCAACTGGTCAACGGTTTCGTGCACTGTCTCGGCACCCGATCCCATGAGGACAACCACGCGCTCGGCATCGGCCGGACCGTGATAGTCAAACAGTTTGTATGCCCGTCCGGTCAGACTGGCAAACTTGTCCATGGTATTCTGGACGATATCCGGACACTTCTGGTAGAACAGGTTGGATGCTTCCTTTGCCTGGAAGAAGACATCGGGGTTCTGTGCGGTTCCCCTGATGACCGGCCGGTCCGGCGTGAGTGCACGCTGGCGGTGCTCGATGACAAAATCGTCGTTGATCATCTCGCGCATATCGTCAAGCGTAAGCTGCTCGATCTTCTGGACTTCATGCGAAGTACGGAAACCGTCAAAGAAATGGATGAACGGGACGCGCGCCTCAAGGGTGGCGGCATGGGCGATCAAGGCCATGTCCATCGCTTCCTGTACGCTGTTGGAGCAAAGCATGGCCATTCCTGTCATGCGCATGGCCATCACATCACCGTGATCCCCGAAGATGGAAAGTGCATGACCGGCCACGGTCCTGGCTGAAACATGGATGACCGTCGGGCTCAGCTCCCCTGCGATCTTGAACAGGTTGGGCATCATCAGGAGCAGACCCTGCGAAGCCGTGAACGTAGTGGAGAGCGCTCCGGTCTGCAAAGCACCATGAACGGTGCCGGCAGCCCCGGCCTCACTCTGCAGCTCGATCACATCAGGGACCGTACCCCAGATGTTCTTTTTTCCAGCCATGGCCCACGCATCCGCAAATTCACCCATGGGTGACGCAGGAGTGATGGGGTAGATGGCAATGACTTCATTGACGTGGTGTGCGATGTGTGATGCAGCTTCGTTAGCATCAATAGTTACAAGCGGACGTTTCATAAATAATCCTTCCAGTTTCTTATCGAGTAAATAATTACGTGTGAAAAAACACGAAAAAAATAGCGCGTGACCAACAGGTCCGGAACCCGGCCCTTTTTCTGTCCTTGACCAATGCACATCCGGATTACGAATAGCTTGTCAAATTCAGCAAAGCGCCTGCATGTCCCCCGTCCCATCTTCAACCAACAGTAACGTATCCTTCAGTTAAACCTATAATTAATAATCAAAAAAGGGCTTTTTTATGTTGATATTATGAAGAATGGACTTCATAAATATATTCAATAAATTTCAATTTTGTGAAGTGTAATTGTGAAATCATGGCGAAAACCCGCCATATGAGCAATATTGACCGGAAATAATGAGTACCATCCATAAATTCATGATCTTATTACTGCTAACGGCGTCCCTCTTCCTGACTGCCCTGTTTGCCATGCCCGCATCCGACCGGGACACGGTCGAGACCTGGGAGGGCTCCCTGAGACTGTTCGGCAACGAACCTTTCACGCAGATCGCCCTGGTCACCGATACCGGAGAACGCTGGTTCCTGGACATGGACGAGCTGGAACTGGAGCAGCTCTGGAAGGAAGAGCGGGGACGCATCCGGATCACCGGCATCCCGATACTGAAGGAGTATGCGGGGAGACAGGAGCAAGTGATCAGGGTCATTAAATACGCCTGGATCGTCGAAGAAAAATGAGATGATCCCGTGATCCGGACTTTTTTCCTTGTCCGGATCCAAACCGTTTGAAACCATATATGGAAATCAAAAACATGATGAACTGTTCAATATCCCTGGCGAAAGCCCCTGCGAACCGGCACAACATTCACGTTCACAGCCGGCTTTTTAACACCGCCGTTGCCGTCCTTTCGTTGCTGATCCTCACCGCCATACCCTCCCAGTCCGGGGCCCGGGACTTCCAGATCCGGGACGTATCCATCCAGGCGGAAATCCAGCCCGATGCCACCATACGCTACAGTGAAGACCGGCTCTACCGGTTCGAGGGCCGTTACAGCGAGGTCTATTACACCCTTCCCCTGCGCGGCTTCGATGCCGTTGAGAACATCCGGGTCCGGCAGGACGGCCGCGCGCTGATCAGCGACAACAGCGGTGAACCCGGCACGTTCCGGGTCGCACGGAACGATCACGAACTCCGGATCACCTGGTTCATCGAAACCCGCGACACCACCGAGCACACCTACACCATCCAGTACGACCTGCGCGACGCCCTGGTCACCGGTCCCGATGTCACCGAATGGTTCTGGATCTTCCTGTCGGACCAGCTGGCACGCACCCCGGAGTCGTTCCGGCTGCGGATATCCCTGCCGGAGCGCATTGATGAAGAAGAGTGGAATGTGTGGATGCGCGGGACACCCGATCACGTGGAAAAACGGATGGAAGGCTCCGTACTGTACCTGGAAGGAGAAGGATTCAGCAGCTCCGATCAGGTCGAGGCGCGCATCCTGTTCCCGACCAGGGTCCTGACCGAAGCCGAAATCACCGACCGGCGGCTGACCATGGACCGGGTGATGGAAGAAGAAGCGGCATGGCTGGATGCACAGGAGCGCAGGCGTCAACTCCGGTTGCTGGGGCTCGGGCTTTTGGCCTTGCTGGCACCCGCATCCATCCTGTTGTTCATCTGGTTCTACCGGCGATACGGACGCCGTTTCGAACCCTCTAAAATGGTGGCAAAGCACCGGTTCGACCCGCCCACGGACCATCCACCGGCACTGGTGCGCAAACTGATGCTGGGTCCCCTCAACACCGAACCGGACAAACTGGCGCTGGGCATCACCATCTTCGATCTGGCCCGGCAGGGATACTTCCGGATCGTGGAGAAGAAAGGTGAAAAGAAATTCCTCAGCACCGAATCGCCCGAATACCACCTTGAAAAGACAGGAAAAAAACCGGAGGGATCGCTGGGCGACTGGGAGTTATCACTGCTGGACATGGCGTCTGGCCGCATCGAAGAGGGTGTGACGCGGATGGACAAGGTGCTGGACTGGTCCGAAAAACCGCTGCAGAGTTGGTGGAAGCAATGGCGCAAGCTGTTTCGAAAGGCCCTGAAGGAGCAGCAGTGGTTTGATCCGGTTGCAGAGAAAGCGCTCTATTTCCATCTGTTTTCCCAGCTGCCGCTCCTCATGGGCATGGTCGCCATCACTATCATCGCAGGTCCCATCGGCGTTGCAGGTATTGTGCTCGTTTCGATAATGATGGTTCTGAGCCTGGCCCTTCCCAAGCGGACCCTGGAGGGGACCGATCTGCATGCGGAGTGGACCGCCTACCGAAAGGCGCTGAAAAAAGGTCCCAACAGCTCCTTCGACCAGAGGGAGATCGGCCGGCATTTTGTGTATGCCATTGCGCTGGGTCTGACCAAAAAACAGCTCGAGAGGCGGCTGGCCGATGTCAACGAAGAGAGTTCGATCTTTTTGTGGGTCGTGCCGATTTCCGGCATCCACGGAGCGGCCGGTATCGCATCCGGCCTGAGCACGCTGGCGGCCAGCGGCACCAGTTCGTTCAGCGGTGTATCGGGCGTTGGAGGCGCAAGTGCCGGATCGGCCGGCGGCGGGGCGGGCGGAGGTGCGCGTTAGCCGCTGTCGCGCAATCAGAAATAGGCGGAGATGCCGAACCGGACCGACCGGGGACTGAGTAACAGTTCATGCATAGTTCCAGAACTTCTTCTCTCCATTTCCTGCTCGCCAACCACATTGTATGTGTCCTGCACGGATTCCACGTTACTGTACCGGTAAAAGAGATCTGCACCGTATTCCGCCAGAAAACTGATCGACGACGTCGCAAACCATTCCACCCCGTAATTGGCGGTTACACCCATACTTACTCCGTGCTGTGTGTTCTCACGCTCATTCCTCAAAACAGCAGACTCTTGCTGCCCTGAGTAGGCTTTGGATTCACTGAATTCGTAAGAATAGCCCGCCAATGCTCCATAGGAGAAATAGGGACGGATGACCCGGCCGGCCGGCAGATAACGCTGCAATTGCGGACGGATGGTGATTTCCAGGTTGCGACCAGTCTGCTCCGCTTCCTGCACAACGGTGTTTCCATCGGATAGCCTTATATCTTCGTTCTCAATGTCTGACCACGACAGGCTGCCTCCCAGACTTACCCCCACGCGCCAGGCGGAATGGTCCGTGCGGTGGCGCTTGTACGAGATCACATTCCCTTGAAAATGGGATAGCTGGAAGTTGCTGCCGATCTGGAACTGCAGTGCACGGCTTCCCTCCGTCAGGGAATGTCTTTCGGATGAGGACGAGGCCGGATTGGAGGCGATGGCAAATGACGAAAATGCCAGCAGAATGATGGGTATGATCTTCAGTATAGTAGTCACGATAATCACATTTGATGGCGGGAATGTTTACTCCCTCCCCGATATTCTCTTTTCAATAATACCTGCGGTATGCGGGAAAGGCAGGACAGGATTTCAGCCGGTTCCTGTCAATTCAGTATAAACCAAAAGTCTGAAAGGAGCAAAAGATGCGGGCTTCCGAATTGAAACAAGGCAGCTTCAAAGACATCCCGTGGCTCGGTGTCACCCTGCCATTCCGAAGCAACTGACCGGTCACTCTTTGATCTGGCCGTCGCCGGTGACCACATATTTGTAGGTCGTGAGTTCCTCCAGCGCCACCGGCCCCCGTGCATGCAGCCGGTCGGTGCTGATGCCAATCTCGGCGCCCATACCGAACTCTGCGCCATCGGTGAACCGGGTGGATGCGTTCACATACACCGCGGCCGAATCCACCATACGCCCGAAATAGTCCTTTTTTTCGGGGTCATCGGTCACGATGGCATCAGAATGGCCGGATCCGTACGTGTTGATGTGCTCTACGGCCTGTTCTATCCCGTCGACGATCCGCACCGACAGGATGAGGTCCAGGTACTCGGTGCGCCAGTCTTGTTCGACGGCCTCTTTCATGGACGGTACGATCCTGCGCGCCCGCTCATCTCCGCGCAGCTCGACGCCGCGAGCCTCCAGGACATCGGCCATTTTCGCCAGCCATTGCGGATCCAGGGCCGAATCCACCAGCAGCGTTTCGGCGGCGTTGCACACGCCGGGCCGCTGGCACTTGGCGTTCTCGACGATCGACCAGGCCATGGCAGGATCCGCCGCAGCATCCACATAGACATGACAGATGCCTTCGTAGTGTTTCAGGACCGGCACGGTGGCGTTCTCGGCCACGGCGCGGATGAGCCCCTCGCCGCCCCTGGGAATGATCACATCGACGTACTTGTCCATGGTGATCAGCGCGCGGACCGCCGCACGGTCCCGCACGGGCACCAGCTGGATGGCATGGTCCGGCAGCCCGGCCGCACGTCCCCCTTTCTGCAGCGCGTCGGCGATGGCCTGGTTGCTGCGCAGCGCCTCCGATCCACCCCGAAGGATGATCGCGTTGGAAGCCTTGAGGCACAGCGCTGCGGCATCGGCGGTCACATTCGGACGCGATTCATAGATCATGCCGATCACACCGATCGGCACCGCCACCTTCTTGAGCAGCAATCCGTTGTCCTTCTTCCACGATTTGAGGATGCGTCCGGCCGGGTCCGGAAGCAGGGCGATGTCCCGCAGACCCCGGGTCATGGCTGCCATGCGGTCTTCATTGAGCACAAGCCGGTCCACCATGGCATCCGCAAGCCCGTTTTCGCGCGCCTCCTTCACATCCATGGCGTTGGCCTCCTGGATGGACGCGGTGTTGCGCTCAAGCGCATCGGCCATGGACTCCAGCGCACGGTTTTTCTGTTCCGCGTTCCAGCCCATCAACTCCCGCGATGCCCTGCGCGCATTGCGTCCCAGTTCCAGTACCTGTTTTTTTATGGTGTCATTGATGCTGTCAGCCATGATTTTCATCCGCTTTTACTGTGTCGGTTTGTGTGATCGTTGCAAATTTGTGGATGCGTTTCCGGTCAGTTGCATCGAACAGCCTTTATCCGTGCTGCCTTCTCCGCGCTGCCCGAAAATCAGTGTGGATAGAACAAATGTGTAAATGGATAAGATTTCCTGCGGGAAAGTGTTCCATTAACGGGTGAGCAGCACCATATTGTCGCGGTGGATCACCTCGACATGGTGCCGGTCGCCCAGGATGAACGGCACATCGGCCGACCGCCGGCCCTTGATCCGCTCGATATCCTCGCGGTCGTAGGACGTAAGTCCGCGCGCAATGGTCCTGCCCTCGGCGTTCCGGATGTTGACCAGGGCCCCGGCCCGGAATTTCCCCTCGGCCCGCTGCACCCCGACCGGCAGCAGGCTGTGCCCTTTCGCGACGATCGCCCTGCCCGCGCCCTCATCCACATAAATACTGCCCTGCGGACGGTGGAAGAACGCGATCCATTTCTTGCGGGCCCGGAGTTTTTGCCGGTTGGATGCGCCCCGGATCAGTGTCCCGTGGTCCTCGCCGGCAAGCAGCCGCTCCAGGATGTCCGGCTGATGGCCGTCGGCGATGATGACCGGCGTGCCGGCCTGGTTGGCGCGGTCGGCGGACTGCAATTTGGATGCCATGCCGCCCGATGACCAGCTGCTGCCCTTGCCCTGCGCCATTTCCAGGGTCTCGTCGGTGATGTCCTCCAGCTGGGGGATCCGCTCGGTCAGACGGCCGTCCTCGGTCCGGAAGAGTCCGTTGGATGTGGTCAGCAGCACGAGCAGGTCCGCATCCACCAGAGTTGCGGCCATGGCGGCAAGCAGGTCGTTGTCGCCGAAGCGGATCTCGTCCACCGCCACCACGTCGTTTTCGTTGACCACCGGGATTACGCGGTTGCGCAGCATGGCCATGATGGTGTTGCGCGCGTTGAGATGCCGGACCCGGTCGTTGAGGTCGGCGTGGGTGAGCAGTACCTGTCCAAGCCGGCATCCGTGGCGGGCCAGCTGCTCGGAATAGAAGTTCAGGAGCACACCCTGTCCCACCGCGGCGGCCATCTGCAGGTCGGGCAGCCCAACCGGACGGTGCGTCCAGCCCAGCGCCTGCACGCCGGCGGCGATGGCCCCGGACGAGACAAAGATGACTTCGTACCCTTTGCCGTGCAGTCCGGCAATCTGGTCGATCAGGGCGGTGATCTGATCCCTGTCAGGCCGGCCGTGGTCATCCACCAGCACCCGGCTCCCTGCCTTGACCACCAGCCGGCGGATATTGTCGGGCAGGCCGTTTCGGAGCGGCCGTGACCCGGATTTCAACGTTCCTGCATCATGTTGCATGGGAGTGTCATCGTTGACAAAGATTCCAGTTTACAGTCCAATGTTCACTTATTTCCCGCAATATAGCATTTTTAGATCTGCAAGTTGCTGGAGTTGTTTTGTAAGCTAATGCCGTCATGTGTATTGCAGGACGGTACCGCTTCCTGGAACTTCTTC
>SKWQ01000125.1 GCA_007128855.1 Balneolales bacterium | reverse complement strand
ATCCGGCAGACCCGGATAAGCCGTCTACCTCGCGACCCTACCGGCATTCCATCCCGTTTCACTACACGCCCTGAGTGACTTCGATAAACGCCTTAAGGGCAGCTTATAACCCGGTTGTCCCTGTTTTTTTATCCTGGAATATGGCCTGCAGCGCACCGGCAACATAGACCAGCGGCGCGTTCCAGTTGATGGCCACTTCGTTGGTCGAATAGCTGCACCAGTCATCCAGATAGGAGAGGGCAGGCAGGTTGGATGGGTACGTGCACCCGTCCTGTTGCCCGCTCTGGGGACCGCCCACCAGAAAACCGGGAACGGGGTCCGAGTTGTCGTCGGCCGCAGAGGGACGGTGGTGGGGAAACATCGGGGTATGGGAGCCGAAACCCGTCACGAAAGAGTAGCCGGTGGGATTCCTTCCCAGCACATAGTCGAGGTTGGCCTGGGCCGCATCCAGCCAGGAGCGTTCACCGGTCAGCCGCCAGGCCTGTATCAGCAGGATGGAGTGGTTCATGGCCACGGCGTTGCTGCCCCAGACGAAGTCGCGGCGATCGTGGCCCATGCTGACCCGGAGGGCGGATGCGCGGTACTCGTCGCGAAGTGTACCGGCGAGGTTCAGGATGCATTGCGCCGAGGCATCGGCCAGGCGGCGGTCCGCCGGCGACAGGTCGGCGCGGCCGGCCGCCAGACCGTCCGGCATAAACTGCCGGGCTGCCGAAATGCAGGCCAGTGCCCGCACGTCACGCCAGTTGGGGACTACGGGGTCCAGTAACCGTTCCGTGTCCAGGGCCTGCCGGTATTCCGGCATGCCGGTGGCCAGGTAAAGCTCCGTTGCCGCCCAATCAAATTCATCGGTGACATCGGCGTCCCCGTACTCGCCGGTTGCGATTTCCGGACGGTGCCGCTCGTTCATCTCAGTCTGCCGGTAATATACCTCCGGGTGCGCCACGGCCCACTCCCAGGCCGCCCGGGCGGCCGACAGGCAGAGCGATGCAAATCCGGGGTCATGCGGCTCGAAAACCCGGGAAGCCACCGCCATCACCGCTGCAAAATTCAGGGCTGCCGCGGTGGTTTTTTTAACGACATACCGGGGATCCGTATCCTCGTGCGGCATGACGACACCGGAAAACTGCGGGGAGGTCAGCTTGTGATAGACCCCGCCGTCACCGGGATCCTGCATGGTGAGCATCCATTCCAGGTTCCACCGGGCTTCGCTGAGGATGTCGGGCATGCCATCGCCGGTTTCCGGTATGCCGGCGGACAGTCCGCCGAAAAAACCGGGAAAATGCTCATGGGCCGCCAAAAGGGTGTACGTGCTGATCCCGGAATTGACGATGTACTTGTTGTAGTCGCCGGCGTCATACCATCCGCCGGGTGACGAGATTGCCGTACCTCCCGGACGATCAGGGGATTCCGCCGAAGCGTGGATTAGGACCAGCGTATCGGGATGTCCGGCTGCCCGGGCCCACCGGCCGGCATATTCCGGCTCCAGCGCAGTCGAAGCCCGGTTATAGTAGAACGCCCGCAGCGCCGCACGTGTAAGCGGGACGTAGGCCGTGTCGCGGATCGCAAACCTTGGGGAGACCAGTTGCCCGTTTTCGTTTTGGATGCGGTAGATCCCCGGGGCTTGAAACTCCGTGAAATCGATGACGGCCATCCGGGCGCCGGCCCAGGTCCAGGTGCCAGTGGCAGTCGCATTGCCGCTCCAGGCCACCTGTCCGGTCTCCTCATCGATCACGTGGAAAATACCGGCGTCCGGCGCCTTCTGGTCCGTGACAACAGCCGTTTTCTCTGCCAACGGATGAAACCCGATCTGGTTGACGTGTATGGCTTCCCCCGCTTTGCCACCGCAAGAAAAAAAGAGCAGCAGCAGGAGGATGAAGCAAAAACCACTTGCGAAACGTTTCATGGATATCCTGCCAGGTGATGGTTCGGTGTATGCACCACAATGTAATTATATCCACACTTTTCGGCTCGTGCAAACTGTCTTGTCCAATCAAATAAAATTTTGTGCAACCGCTTGCATTATTAAAACATTTTGAGTTATTTGTGTGGGAAACCTATCTGCATCACGGCCGAGGAGGGGCCGTTTTGGGGTATTTTATTATTTAAAACAAAGTCAGTCCCATCACCACTAATCAACCCTTACCATCATGAAGCACTTTTTTGCACTACTGCCATTGCTGCTTGTGATGACACTGAATGCCAGTGCGCAGGACAGAACCATCACGGGTACAGTAACCGATGAATCAGACGGCTCTCCCATTCCGGGAGTGACCGTGCTCATTCAGGGTACCGAAAGGGGTACGGTTACAGATCTTCAGGGTCGCTTTCAGATTACAGCACAGCCAAATGATGTGCTGGTATTCTCCTTTGTCGGCATGGTCACCAGGGAAGTAAGCGTCGGCGACCAGACCACAATGGATGTGCCGCTCATAGCGGACATCATATTCGGGGATGAGGTGCTCGTCACGGCCTTCGGCCTGCAGCGGGAAGCCCGCGCCCTGGGTTATTCCATCACCGAAGTGAGAGCCGCCGATTTTGCCCAGACAGGGGAAACCAACCCTATCTCCAGTCTGCAGGGCAAAGTGGCCGGCGTGGATATCGTCGAAACCACGGCCGGTCCGTCCGGTTCACGGCGCGTAGTCATCCGCGGTATCAACGAGATCATCGGCAACAACCAGCCGCTCTACATTGTGGACGGTGTGCCGGTTGAGAACACCTCTCCGGGTCAGGCAGACCAGTGGGGCGGTTTCGACCTGGGTGACGGCACCCTGGACCTGAACCCCGACGATATCGAGTCCATTTCCGTGCTAAAGGGGGCATCCGCATCCGCCCTGTACGGTAGCCGGGCCCTGAACGGCGTCATTTTGATCACGACCAAGCAGGGTGTCCGCCAGCCCGGACTCGGTGTGGAGATAAACAGTTCCACCACCGCCGACAGGATTACCACCCGGCTGGATGAGTATCAGAACATCTACGGACAGGGATCGAACGGACTGACCCCGTTGTCCACCCAGATGGCCAACAACATCACCTCGGCGTGGGGTCCGCGCATGTCAAGTTATGCCGATTCCACCATCACCCAGGCTGACGGTACGGTGCGTCCCTACAATCGCGTAAGCGACAATATTCAGGACTTCTTCCGGATGGGCGTCACCCGTCACAATACGGTGACCATATCCACCGGAACGACGACCAGCAGCCTGCGTTTCTCCTACTCCAATGTCAACCTGAGTGATATTGTTCCGCAAAGCGGCATCAACCGGAACGTTTTCACACTGAGGGGGACCACATCGCCCATGGATTTCCTGGACTTTGATGCCCGGATTACGTATTCCGATGAAGAAGTGACCAACCGTCCGGCCATGGCCGACGAACTCAACAACATCGGCAACGGCCTGCTGGGTCTGGCCCCCAACTTCGACCAGGAGTGGCTGAAAACCTACAAGGATGAAAACGGCAATTACATCAACTACACGGGTAACCCGTACCGTGCAAATCCCTACTGGACGCTCAACGAGACCCGTAACGAAAGCCAGCGCAACCGTATCACTGGTTTTGCATCTGCGACTATCCGCATGGCCGAACCGCTGCAGCTCAGGCTGCGTGCCGGTCTCGATACGTACTCGTTCCGGTTCACCAACTTCCTGAACAGGGGCACGCCCACCCAGCCAGGCGGACTTCTTACCGAGCGGAACCACGACGTCCAGGAGACCAATCTGGAGGCGTTGCTCATGTACACCACCAGCATCTCCCGCGATTTTGACGTCACGGCAAGCGTTGGCGGTAACCTGATGAACAACGATGTTACCATCCAGGAAACCCGCGCCACCGAGATCATCGCCGCGGATATGATCAGTCTGACCAACTTCCAGAACCTTGCCGTCTTCCCGCAGGAGTACAACAAGGAAATCCAGTCCGTGTTCGGATTTGTGAACATCGGTTTTCGCGACCTGATCTATGTTGACCTGACGGCGCGCAACGACTGGTCATCCACACTGCCGCTGGATAACAACTCCTTCTTCTACCCGTCCGTGTCCACCAGTTTCATCATTTCCGATGCGCTTGGCCTGGATTATGACTGGCTGAATATCTGGAAGCTGCGCGGATCCTGGGCCCAGGTGGGAAGCGACACCGATCCCTACATGCTCAGTCTGACCTACAGCATGGACGGTCGCAGCCACCAGGGCTACTCCCTTGGCGGCATCACCGGCGACCTGCTGCCGAATCCGCTGCTCAAGCCGCAGACATCCACCTCCTGGGAGTTCGGGACGGATGTCCGGTTGTTCAACGGCCGTGCAGCGCTGGACTTTGCCTACTTCCATACCGCTACCGATGACCAGATCCTTCAGGTCCAGATACCCGAGGCCTCCGGTTACAACCGCGCCATCATCAACTCCGGTGACCTGGAGAACCGCGGTGTAGAACTGCTCGTGACCGGCCGACCGGTCAGTTCGGGCGATTTCCGTTGGGAAATTTCTGCCAACTACACCAAGATATGGAATACCGTGAACCGTCTCTCCGATGACGTGGACGCGATCACCATTGCCGATGCCCGCTGGAGCGGCGTGAGCGTCATTGCCCGGGAAGGCGAGGCGTACGGCCAGATTTCCGGCCGTGGCTTCACCCGCGATCCCCAGGGCCGCATCGTGCACGGCCTGGACGGCATGCCGATTCCGACCGAAGAACCGATGAACCTGGGCGGAATCCTTCCCGACTTCAACGCCGGGGTCATCAACACCTTCTTCTGGCGTGGATTCACCCTCAGGACAGCGCTCGACTTCCGCATCGGCGGCAACATCTACTCCGTGACCAACCGCCAGCTCTATCTCGGCGGAACCCATTCCGGCACCATTGAAGGGCGCGACGCCTTCAACGACTGGGCGCTTCGCAACTACCGGAACCAGCAGGCCTGGGTGGATGCCGGCAACGAACCGGGCGATTACGAGCCGCTTCCCATTGACGGCGGCTACATCGGACAGGGAGTGAAGCTGGTAGGTGAGGATGCCGACGGCAACCCGATCTACGAGGAAAACGACATCATCGTCAACCCGCAGACCTACTGGAACTTCACGGGAACCAACATACCCGAACTGAACGTCTACGATGCCAGTTACATCAAGCTGCGGGATATCTCCATCGGCTACACCGTGCCGCAGCGTTTCCTGGCAAACTATCCGGTTCAAAGTGCCACCATATCCATTGTGGGAAGAAACCTTATCACCCTGTACAAGGACGTGCCCAATATCGATCCGGAATCGGCCTATAACAACAGCAACGGTCAGGGTCTTGAGTACGGTTCGCTGCCCACACGCAGGCACTTTGGTCTCAACGTGAATTTCAAATTCTAAACCGGTCACTATTATGAAAGTACACTATCTGTTTACACTGAGTGTTCTGATTCTGATATTCGCGGTCCAGAGCTGCACGGATGGATTTCAGGATATGAACACGAATCCGCATGCCTCACCGGATCTCGATCCGGGGGTGCAGATTGCCACAGTCATGCTGGACCTGAGCGGAAGCCGGGAAGAGCTGTGGCGATATGACCTGGGAATTGCCTCGCCCAAGATGCAGCACCTGGGCGGTTCCTGGTGGACCCAGCACGGCGGCCAGTACCGCATTGTGGAACGCAGCCACTGGTACAGCATGTGGGAAGTGCAGTATCCCAGGGAGGTCAAGAACATCGTGGATGTGGTGGAACGCACCCGGGACGTGGAGCAGCATCACAATACGCACCATGCCGCCCGCATCCTGAAAGTCTACATCTTCTCACGACTTACCGACATGTACGGCGATATTCCCTACACTGCGGCCGGCATGGGTTTCTATGAGCAGGTGCTTCAGCCGTGGTACGATCGCCAGGAAGACATCTATGCCGATTTCTTCGTGGAACTGGAAGATGCCGTTGCGCAACTGGATGCCACGAAGGGTCAGGTCAGCGGTGACCTGTTCTTCTTCGGTGATGTCGAGAAATGGAAGCGATTCGGCAATTCCCTGCGCATGCGACTGGGCTTCCGGATCATCAAGGTGGACCCGGCCGAGTCACAACGCCAGGTCACCGCGGCCATTCAGGGTGGCGTCATGCAGAGCAACGACGATATCGCCATGATGCGCCATTCCAACTTCTCGTTCGGCGCCGGTGAAAACCGTGGAAACGGACGCTCCCAGGTATTCCGGGCTTCGGATAACGCCGAAGGATACCGGCTTGTATCCACACTGGTCAACTACATGGATGAGACCGAGGATCCGCGTCTCACGCGCTATGGCGGAACCTATCTCGGAATCACAAGCGGCAGTTATGGCCAGGATATCACCGAGCATGTCCGGATCGGCCTGACCCCAGGCGCCATGTGGTGGAACGAGTGGGCCGATTACGGCGATGTTCATGACTCAGAGGGCAATTATGTCGCCTATCTCGCCCATGGTTTCAAACACATGATGCCCAGCAGATATGTCTCGGCACTGGATGCACCGTTTTTTCACTTCACCTATGCCGAAACCGAGCTCTATCTGGCCGAAGCTGTAGCAAGGGGATGGATTGCCGGTGATGCGGAGAGTCATTTCCGCAATGCCTCACTTGCGTCGTTCGGACATGTGGGCATGTACCCCGGTGCACCAGCCATCACCCAGGAGGAGATCGATGCCTTCTTCGCAGCAACTCCGTTCCCGGCCAATGCCCCTGACCAGATCCGGTTCGTAAACGAACAGCACTGGGTGAACTTCTTCCTCAATGGCGTGGAGGCGTACAGCAACTACCGCCGGAGCGGTTATCCGGAGTTGCAGCATTTCACCGGAGTCGAGTGGTATGCGCCGGGGGCGCCGGAGATGCCGCGCAGGCTTCTCTACCCGGAGAGGGAAGCCGTGCTGAACACGGCTAACTACCAGGAAACCATCGCCAGGATGGGCGGCCGGAACGACTGGCTGGTCCGCGTCTGGTGGGATGTTCCCTGATTACACTGATTGACCGTCATGCCGGGGCGGGGCCGCATCCACCCCGGCATGCATTTCCAACCAGCACCATTCCCGAATGTGAAGCCGGACCCCTGCAGTGGCAGGCATGGCATGAGTGTATTGCATGTTGCACAGACCGGCAAGCTTCAGGGATGCTGAATTCCATTCCACCCGATCTTTCATGCATCGCATAATTCCAATCCTTTTTTTGGTGTGCCTCACTGCCCTGGCCTGCGATCCCCTGGAAACCCGTCCGGTCGAGATCCGCAACCTCACGGTGGTCAGCGATACCGTCAACCTGCTGACTGCCAGGATCCGGTTTGAGGCCGAGGGAGGCGGAGAGGTCTATCTGGTCGTGGAACCGGACCCGGTGGAAGGATCCCTGCACTCGTGGCGTGAACCGGTCGTCCACAAACGCCGTCCGGAGAACCGCATCCATTTTGACATCCTTGGACTGGAAGAGAACATGCGGTATTCCTACCGTGTGATGGACCGCCTGGGCGACAATGAGCCGGTTGCGGAGGGGCATTTCACCACGGCTCCCCTGCAGGACTGGATGCGTGCTTTTCTGCCTGAGGTCACCGCACCGCTCAACTTTGACGGGCTGATCCTGCTCAATCGGCACACCCATCTGCCGTCCGCTTTTTATGTGTTTGACACGGATGGCAATCTTGTTCTTGCCAGGGCTTCGGAAGCGCGGATTTCCGTCTCGCGCTACACTCCGCGCGGCACCATCATCACCATGCTCAACGATGAACCGGGCACGGTCGGATCCAACCGGCTCCTGGAAACCACACTTGCCGGAGACACGATCGTGCATTTCCGGTATGGAGAGCGGGGTTTTAACCGCCACATGCGCCACGATGTGATCATGACCGAAGACCATCAGTTTCTGGCAATCACCGAATCGGAGCGGGACGGGGTGATGGTGGACGGACTCATGCAGCTGGATCGCTCCGGCAACCTGGTGTGGCAGTGGGATACGGGCGATGATCATCCAACGAATGTCACCCCTTATATCCAGCCCTGGGGTAATTCCGTCCATATTTCCGAAAACGGGCATTTTCTCGTATCCTTCCGTCGGATTTCCGAGGTCTGGAAAATCCACAAAGACACCCGGCAGGTCTTGTGGCGGCTGGGGCGCGAGGGTACCATCCCGCTCTATGGCGAGGATGCCTTCCTGCTGCAGCACACCGCCAGTTTCGTGGGACCGAACCGCCTGATGATGTTCGACAACGGACAGGACCGGTCCCGCGATATCTTCCGGTATGATGAATACCGCCCCTGGTCGCGCATCGCCTTCTACGATCTCAACGAACAGCGAACCCAGGTTGTGAACACTGAGTTTTTCAATCTGGATGAGGACTATTTTGCCTGGGCAAACGGTTCGGTTTGGGAAATCGAGGACACGTATCTGGTAGGAAGCTCGTTTTCAGGCCATGTGCTCCAGTTGGACCGTGACGGATCCATCATAGGAAAAATGAAATTCGGCGACCGTTTTTACAGAGCCGAACTGATAGAGGACTTTTTACGAAAATGACGTGCCGTATTACCGTTGATGATGCATATGACCGTCGTATCGAAAAGCAGTACGAACAGGAACCCGAACCGCACCGACGCTCACTCAGAATCATCGCATGAGCAAGAAAAACATCACTATCAACGACATCGCCCGGAGCCTGAACATCGCTCCGAGCACGGTCTCGCGCGCACTCAACGACAGCAGGCGCATCAGCGAGGCCACCCGGCAGAAAGTGAGACAGAAAGCAAGGGAACTCGGATACGAACTCAACCTCATCGCATCCAGTCTGTCAAAAGATCGCACCGGCACCATCGGGCTGGTCATTCCGAACATCAGCCAGTCGTTCTTCAGCCAGTCGGTGAGCGGAATCGAGGCCGTAACCCGTGAAAACAATTGCCGGCTCATCATCGCCCAGTCCAATGAATCCCTGGAGCGGGAAAAGGATATCCTCCGGATGTTTCAATCCTACCGGGTGGATGGGGTCATTGCCTCACTGTCCATCGAATCAAATGAGATTTCCCACTTCAAGGAGTTGCAGGACAAGGGTATCCCGCTGGTCCTGTTTGATCGGGTCCATTACGGACTGGATTGCACCAAGGTAGTGGTCGACAACTACGAAGGGGCTTTCAAGGCCGCCAGCCACCTGATTTCGTCCGGGTGCCGCAGACCTGCTCACCTGGGCGGACCCCTGAAGAACCGGCTGTTCCGGGAGCGGGCGGACGGTTTTGCAGAAGCGCTGGCGAGGCATGATGTGCCGCTGCTTCCCAATTTCCTTCTTTCGACCGATCTCACCCCCACGGACGTGCAGGATGCCATGCGCCTCTGGATGAACCAGCCCAAGCCGCCGGATGGCATTTTCACCGCAAGCGCATCCACCGGTCTGCTGCTGACCCGCATCGCCCGCAACATGCAGATACGGATCCCGGATGACCTGGCGCTGATCACTTTCGGCAACGAGCCCTGTCATGAGTACACCGTGCCGTCCCTGTCGGCCATTGACATGCCCGGGAATGAAATGGGCGGTACGGCTGCCGAACACCTGCTCAGGGCCATTTCCAACCCGAAGACAGAAAAAAAACTGGTTATCAAACCGCTTCAACTCTATATCAGAAACAGTACCCTCCGAAAAAGTATGACGCATGTCGCCGACCGGCCGCATCCGGGCTAAGTGACAGGCACTAACCCCTCAAAGCAGTAAAATGAACCTCAATCACCCGGACTTCAAACTGCCGGTAATCGGTGTGGATATCGGAGGGACCACCATCCGCTGCGGAAGGGTTCAGGATGGTCGAATCGTATCCTCCCTGCATGCAAAAGTGCCTCGCACTGACGCCCCGGGGGTTGTATTGGAAACCGTCTCCGGTTTGATCAAGGAGCTGAAAATTGATTATGTAGCCGGTATTGGGGTGGGTGTGCCAGGCATTGTCGACATACACCGCGGCATTGTCTACGATGTCGAGAATATCCCTTCCTGGAAAAAGGTGTACCTGAAAGAAGAGTTGGAGCGGAAATTCATGCTGCCGGTCCACGTCAACAACGATGCCAACTGTTTTGCCATAGGAGAGCGGTATTTTGGATACGGCCGGGAGATGGATGATTTTGTGGGATTGGTAACCGGAACGGGAATGGGGGCCGGAATCATTAAAGACGGTCATCTGCTGCCGGATCAGAACTGCGGTTCGGGCGAGTTCGGGATCATCCCGTATCTGGATAAAACCCTGGAATACTACTGCAGTGGCAACTTTTTCCATGTTTTTTATGGTTTCAGCGCCGAGGAAGCGGCTTTGCTGGCCGAGGTCCGGGACCCCGCTGCCCTGGAAGCGTTTGACCGATACGGGAGGCATCTGGGTGCCGCTGTCAAGATGGTGATGGCCACGCTCGATCCCGAAGCCGTGATCATCGGCGGAGGCGTATCCCGCACTTTCCGGCATTATGAAAAGGCGATGCGACAGGAGATCATGGATTTTCCATATGCCGGCCTGGCAGGTAAAATCAAAATTCTGCCGTCGTGCATCGATAATATTGCTATTTTGGGCGCATCAGCGCTCTGCCACGAGATGGCTGTCCGGGCCACTGAAACCGGATGATCCAACTAACCCGTTTATGTTACACGACTTATCCATATCCACCCAGTCCGTTGTCGGGGTTTTCCTGGAAGGAAAGCACCTGAAGGCAGGGAGGATCCGTAACTACAAGATCGAGGAAAGTGTGGGTTTCAGCATCGACAACCTCGAATCGGATGAGGTGATCATTGATAATCTGATCCAGGCCATTGAGCAGGTCTTCAATGACGAGGTAGTGGGCATCGGGGTGGGGGTGCCGAGCGTGGTGGATGTTGCGCATGGCATCGTTTTCAGTCCGCAGAATATTCCGTCATGGACGGTGGTGCATCTGGGCGATATCCTGGCCCGTCGGTTCAACGTCAGGGTGTATGTTAACAACGACGCCAACTGCTTTGCCGTAGGTGAGAAATACTTCGGGAAGGGCCGGAAATACAGAAACATGGTTGGTATCGTTTGCGGATCCGGCATGGGTATGGGTATCATCATCGATGACAAGCTCTATTCCGGCGACAACGGCGGGGCCGGGGAGTTCGGTTTCATCCCCTACAAGGACCATGATTACGAGTACTACTGTACTACCGGCTATTTTGAAAAAAAATACGGCCTCAAGGCAGAAAAGCTCTATGCACGGCTTAAGAAAGAGGACAAGATCAGCCTGGCTATCCTGGAGCAGTTCGGACTTGATTTTGGCCATGCCATCATGACCATACTGTTCAGCGTGGATCCCGGCCTGATCGTCGTTGGCGGTGAAATCACAAAGTTCTTCCCCTATTTTGAGCAGGATATGTGGAAGGTGATGAAAAAATTCCCCTATCCCTTCACCATCGAAAAACTCAGGATCGAGGTCAGTGAAGAACCGAATATTGAAATACTGGGGGCGGCGGCACTTTATTTCGATGCGCAGAAAATGTGATCTCTACTTGATCTTGCCGAAGCTTCGGCTGGGCGGCTGCTGCTGAATTCCACTCACAACGGATTGTTTGTGCATGTACGGGGGTTTGTCAATTAATCGCCTTTGGTGTACTTTGCAAAAAATCAATGCTTAGAAGTGGAGCATTTCATGGATTATTCCTCACTGCCCAAAGTCGAACTGCACCTTCATCTTGATTGCTCGCTGAGCTATGATGTCGTCACGAAAATAGAGCCGGCAATCACCCCGGACGAGTACCGGAAGAAGTTCATCGCCCCGCCAAAATGTGCCAATCTGGCCGATTACCTGACGCGTGCGTTCAACGCCGTGGAACTCATCCAGACTGAAGAACAGCTCCGCCTGGTCACCCTGGACCTCTTCGACCAGCTCAAGGCCGACAACGTCATCTATGCGGAAATCCGGTTCGGACCCATCCTCCATACCCAAAAAAGCCTTACACCCGAACAGGTGGTACGGGCGGTCGTGGAGGCGACCGACGAGGGCGTGAGCCGCACCGGCGTGCAGGCCGGACTCATTTTCAGCACCCTGCGCAACTATACCGAGGAGCAGAGCATGCAGACCGTGGAGCTGGTCCGGCAGTTCGGCGGATCCGGCTCGCGTGTTTTCGGCTTCGACATTGCCGCCGATGAAGCCGGCTTCCCGATCGACAACCATATCAAGGCCTTCCAGTATGCCAAAAAGCACGGCATTTCACGCACGGCCCACGCCGGTGAGGCCCGCGGCGCCGACAGCGTTTGGGAGACGCTGCACCATTTCGAACCGACCCGGATCGGACACGGGGTGCGTTGCGCAGAGGACCCGGAACTGCTCGTGCACCTGCGCGACCACCGAATCCACCTGGAAGTGTGTCCCACCAGCAACGTCCAGACCAACGTCTTCGACCGCATCGTGAACCACTCCGCTGATCTGCTGTACCGGTCCGGAATCTCCCTGGGTATCAACACCGACACGCGCACCATCTCCAACGTCACACTTGATGATGAGTACGGTGTTATGGTGCAGAATTTTGGATGGGGACCGGACATGCTCCTGAAATGCAATCTGGAAGCTATTGAACATGCCTTTTGTCCGCCGGAATGGAAGCGCGGCTTCCGTGAAAAGATCACCGGCGCCTGGGACGGACTGGCATAGCCTTGCCCGAGTCACTCCCAGATGGCCACTTCGAACCGCCCGTCGGAGTCCGCCGCCCCGCGAAACATGCCGGGTGAGCTGAATTCCATGGAGATGTTGCCCAGATAGTCCACGGCGATGATCCCGCCGTCGCCTTCGTCCAGTTTTTCGTGGATGACGATGCGGGCCGCCTCTGCGAGTGTGGCGTCCTGGAACTCCATGATGGCGCATATCTGATAGGCCACCGCATTGCGGATGAACTTCTCGCCGTGTCCCGTTGCCGAAACGGCGCACGTGTTGTTGTCGGCGTAGGTACCCGCGGCGATGACGGGCGAATCACCGATGCGGCCGGGCATCTTGTTGGTCATGCCACCGGTGGATGTGCCTGCCGCCAGATTGCCGTCGCGATCCAGTGCAGCCGCACCGACGGTGCCGAAGGGATGGACATCCGGATGCGCTTGCGTCCCGTCATGCAACGCAGCCTGGTCCCGCGCACGCTCCAGCTGCTGCCGGCGCCGGTCGGTGTTGAACCAGCTGTTGTCCACCCGCTCCACGTCCATCATATCGGCAAAGCGCTCGGCGCCATCCCCGGCGAACATGACGTGGCGGCTCTCCTCCATGACATTGCGGGCCAGTGAGATGGGGTTTTTGACCGTACGGACGCCCGCCACAGCCCCGGCATTGAGGTCGCGCCCGTCCATGATAGAGGCGTCCAGCTCGTGCCGCCCCTCGCTGGTGAACACGGCACCGCGTCCGGCATTGAACCGTTCATCATCCTCCAGATAACGGATGACCTGCTCCACGGCATCCAGGCTGCTGCCGCCCGCATCCAGCAGGTCGCGGCCGATGGTGAGCGCCTCCTCCAGCGAAGCGAGATAGCCGTCGCGCACTTCGTCATCAATGTCGCGAGAGATCACCCCCGCCCCGCCGTGCAGCACGATCGCATATTCCATGCGCTCTGGCAGGGGCTGGCCGCTCTCGGTGGTCTCCGGCTGGCAGGCGGTGAGCGTGACGATCCCGACTGAAGCCAGAATCAGGATAAAAAACAGGGTGGATGGGCGGATTGTCTTCATCGTGCTGGGATTAGTTCCAGAAGTGTCAGTTCAAAAGTGATCGTTAAGGTGTTTTGCTCCAAAGGGTCGATACGGTCAGAAACCGACAGGCAATATCCACAAATAATTGTAAAAATCCCGTCTTTTTCATTGAAAATCGGTAGATTGCCAGGAACCGGCCGACGTCAGGCCGGCTTTCCAATATTCACCACACTCATCCTGATTGTTATGCAACGGAATTCTGCCGCCAACCGCACGTCCGGGACACGGACACCATCCACCCCAAGCCGCACCGCACTGTTTGTGCTCATTTTCATGGCCCTTCCGATGACGGCCGCGCTTGCCCTGACATCCGCATCCGATGAGCAGGAGCGCACCGTGTACCTGCAGATCGACTATTATGTGCTTTCGGACGGGGCCGCGCCCGGATTTGTCGCCATGCAGGAGGAGCTGTGGCGGCCGGTGCACGAGGAGCGCATCCGGGATGGGGCGATCATCGGCTGGAGCCTGTACGACGCGCTGATCACGGGTCCCACGGTCGACTACGATTTTGTCGCCATCACCATGACGGAGGATTACGGTGCGCTGTTCGGCGCGGACAACCGCGAGCTGATCGCCCGGGTGCATCCCCAAAGAGGCACGGATCCGCTCGTCGGGACCTTGCACGAGGGCTACCGGATCGTGAACAGCGAGATCTGGCGGATGAACGGGGCCGCCATGCCCGACGGGGCCACGGCGCCTGCCGGGAAATACGTCACCAAGAACTACATGGACTCGCGCGGGGCCAGCGGCGAGCACGAATCGATGGAGCTGGACTTCTGGAAGCCGATCCACTATGTGCGCATCGACCAGGACATCCTCAACAGCTGGGTGATGTACACCATGGTGAAGCCCGGAGGCGCATCCATCCGATACAACTACAGCACCATCGACTACTACGACCGGCTGTCGGACATCGAGGGATCGGTGGGAATGGAGCTGGCGCGCATCGCACATCCCGATCTGCACGATGAGGAACTTTCGGATTTCTTCACCCGGACCGGGCAGTCACGAACCGCCTACAAGACCGAGCTGTGGCGCGAAGTGGTTGCGGCCGATAGAAATCCTTGATGTCGCAAAAAATGTGGAGAGACTTGGCCATCCCGGACCCCGAAGTGGCGGGACCAGGTATTCCTACAGCCGGTTGATCATGCCGGCCAGGTAGCCCGCACCGAATCCGTTGTCGATGTTGACCACGCTCACCCCGCTGGCGCAGCTGGTGAGCATACCGAGGAGTGCGGAAAGTCCGCCGAAATTGGCGCCGTAGCCGACACTGGTGGGCACGGCGATCACGGGCTTGTCCACCATGCCGCCGACGATGCTCGGCAGCGCCCCTTCCATGCCGGCCACCACCACGATCACCCGCGCCTTGCGGATGTCATCGATATGATGGTACAGACGGTGGATGCCGGCCACGCCCACATCGAAAAAGCGCTCGACCCGGTTGTCGAAGATCTCGGCCGTCACGGCGGCCTCCTCGGCCACGGGCAGGTCGGCGGTGCCGGCGGTGACCACGGCTACGTGCGTTTTCGTGAGCTCGGCGGGTTTCCGGCGGATGGTCAGGCACCGTGCCGTTTCGTGATATTCCGTTTCGGGAATGGCCGCCATTACCACCTCCGCCGTTTCAGGGACGATGCGCGTGGCCAGGATGTTGCTCTGGCGGGTCATCATGAACCCGATGATGTCGCGCACCTGCTCGGCCGTCTTGCCCTGCCCGAAAATCACCTCGGGATAGCCGGTCCGCAGCTCGCGGTGGTTGTCGATTTTCGCAAATCCCAGCTCCTTGTAGGGCAGGTCGGTGAGCGCATCCACCGCCTCGTCGATGCCGGTGCGGCCTTCGCTGACCTGTTCGAGCAATTCTTTCAGCCTGTCTTTGTCCATGAATATGTTGAAAAATTCTGGTGGATGGTGATGGCCCCCGCATTCCGGGGCGGTTCTCTGTTCACTTGCTGTTTTTCAGTATCGCCTGGTCCATTTTCCCGGTTTTGTATCCCTCCAGGTCCATGGAGACGTAGCGGAAACCAAGTTCTTTCAGGTGGCTGGTGATCCTGGATGCCGTCCCGGGTTCCGTCAGCCGGGCGACCATGGCGGGCTCGACCTCGATGCGCGCCAGGTCGTCATGCTTGCGCACGCGCACCTGCCGGAATCCCTGTTTCATCAGGTAGTACTCGGCCTGTTCGATGAGCCGCAGGTCCTCGTCCCGGACCAGGGTGTTGTACGGGATGCGGGTGACCAGGCAGGTGTTGGCCGGCTTGTCCCAGTCGGGCAGACCCATCTCGCGCGAGAGCGCCCGGATTTCCGGTTTGGTGAGCCCGGCTTCCTGGAGCGGGCTGCGGACCCCGTTCTCGCGGATGGCGCGCAGGCCCGGACGGTACTCATGCGTGTCGTCGGCGTTGGTGCCGTCCACCAGCGTATCGAAACCCATTTTCTCCAGCTGCTCACGGAAGTACCCGAAAGTGCTCGATTTGCAGTAGTAGCAGCGGTTCACTACGTTGTTGCGCACCTCCTCGTCCACCGGCAGCTCGACGACATGGTGTTCCACACCCAGTTTTTGGATGAATTCTTCGGCTTCCACCAGCTCCCACTGCGCGATATACGGCCGTTTCATGGTCATTGCCACAAGTTCCTCCACCGGCGCTTCTTTGGCCGCCGCAAGCAGGAAGGTGCTGTCGACACCGCCGGAATAGGCGACGGCCGTCTTGCCGAGTCCGCGCAGGATTTCCAACAGGCCCCGGTACTTTTCGTGGAGGGACCGGGTGTCTGTAGGCTGCGCATCGGTGCTGCTGCCAGTGTTGTTGCTGCCGGCGCTGCTGTCAGTGTTGCCAGTGCTGTTGGTGTTGCTGGCGTTGCTGCCAGTGCTGCTGTTGCTGCTCCCGCCGTTCCTGGTTGTTTTGTCGGGGTGGGTCGGTTGTGTCATGGGGTAGTGATTTTTTGGGCGAATTCCGTATCCACCCGGATGATAACGTCGCGCAGTGGCATGTTGTGTTTGTCGGCCAGGGCCTTGCAGTCCTCGTATTCGGCCTTCCATTTGACAAGGTTGCCGTCCAGGAGGGCTTTTTTGACCGTGACCGGACCCAGCGAGCTTTGGAAGGAGACCGATTTGCGCTCCAGCATGATGCGGGAGACCGGATGGTAGCGCACGCCCAGGGTGGTGGTTTCCCGGAGGATGGCGTCCGAGAGCGGGCCGAGCAGTTCGGCTTCGCAGAGCACGTTCAGGATCAGGCCCGGACGACCCTTCTTCATGATGGTGGGGGTGAGGGAGACGTCGCTGGCCCCGAGGGCAAGCAGGCGGTCCATGATGTGCGGATAGAGCTCGGGGTTCATGTCGTCGATCTGGCAGGCGATCATAATCTTTTGGTCGCTTTTTGTGCTGCCGGAGGTTGGTCCGGCAGAGGATGAGGGAGCCGGATCCGGTTCCGTGCCCGGAGCCAAAGCTGAAAATGCGGCCGGATCTGTACCTGAAAATGCGTACTGACCTGTGCCTGATGCTACTGCTGGTTCTGCACCATGCCCGACAAAGATACGCAGCACGTTCGGCAGGTCAGCGTCGCGCTGTCCGATGCCGTAGGCCGTGCGCTCCGGACGGAAAACCGGCCGGTCGGTGTACTCGTCGACGTTGGAGGCCAGGATGGCGGCGCCGGTCGGGGTGGTGGCCTCGTGGCCCGTCCCGCCGAGCCGCACCGGGACGTCTTTCAGTATTTCGGCGGTGGCCGGAGCGGGCACGGGCATGGTGCCGTGCGCACAGCGGATGGTGCCGCTTCCCAACTCCACCGTGGAGCAGAGGATGCGATCGGGTTTCAGATATTCCAGGCAGATGGCCGCACCGATGATGTCGACGATCGAGTCCAGTGCGCCCACTTCGTGGAAGTGGATCTTGCTGACCGGTACCCCGTGGATTTTCGCCTCGGCGTCTGCAATCAGCCGGAACATGCGGCGCGCCCGCGTTTTTGTCCCCTCCGCCAGAGCACTCTGGTCGATGATCTGCTCGATATCGGCCAGGTTGCGGTGGGGTTCGGAGTGACTGTGTGCTTGACCGCCCCCGTGTCCATGACCATGGTCATGTTTATGCCCGTGGCTGTGTTCATGCCCGTGGTCATGTTTGTGCCCGCTCCCGCTCCCGTGCCCGTGCCCGTGGTCATGTTTGTGCCCGCTCCCGCTCCCGTGCCCGTGCCCGTGGTTATGTCCATGCCCATGACCATCCGCGCCATGATCCAGGACCACATCCACCCGGGTTCCTTCAATGCTGTGTTTCTGGTCCCTGCGGATGTTCAACCGGAACCCGCCGACCGGCAGTTTGCCGAGTTCGGCAAGCAGATGGCCCGGATCCACCCCGGCGTCGATCATGGCGCCCAGGTGCATGTCGCCGGAAATGCCGGCAAAACAGTCGTAATACAGAATTTTCATTGCTTGGGTCAGTCACTGCCTCCGTAGCCCGGTCGTTTTGTGAAATCAGCAGGAAGCAGCTATGGAATTAAATTAGCGGGATTTGGCCGACAAAGTATGCATAATGACAAGTCGGCGTAATATAGATGATTTTTATGTTTTCTGCCGTGACAAACGGAGGGCTGGAAAGCTGCAGGATAGGAATCGCCGGTTGCTGCAGTCCGTTCCAATTGTTGCCTTCCGGCCCAAACGGTATCGACATTATTTCGCAGGAACCGCTCATACCGGACCTGCGACGGTAGTTCCCCTTGCGATTAAAGCCTGTTTTTTATACTATGGTACATGGATCCGGCCAATCCCGTTATCATATTTATCTGACGTCGGATCCGTATAACAACAGTATTACCCGTTTTTCGAAGCACTCACACCGGCAACATAATTCGCCCGCTGGTACCACGCGCCGGATGCTTCACGGACTGAAACGGATAACCATTATCAATACCTCAGATGAAGCGCAGAGATTTCTTATTGAAAAGCCTGGGTGCCGGAGTATTCCTGGGTTCCTCGGCCGCCCTTGGCGGATTTTCGTCGGTGCTGGGCGCCGGAAGCAACCCGAGACCCTATGACCTGGTCGCCGTTCGCGGCGGAAGCGCCGCCGGGATGTTCGACAAGGGAATCGCCGCCCTCGGAGGCATGAAGAAGTTCGTGTCGAAAGGGCAGACCGTGGTGGTCAAACCCAATATCGGCTGGGACCGCACCCCCGAAATGGGGGCCAACACCAATCCGGAGCTGGTGGGACGCATCGTGGAACACTGCCTGGAGGCGGGCGCCAGCCGGGTCTATGTCTTCGACCACACCTGCGACGAGTGGCGGGCTTGCTACCGCAACAGCGGCATTGAAAAAGCCGCCTCCGACGCCGGGGCGCAGGTGGTTCCCGCCAACACCGAACGCTATTACCACGATGTGGAGATCCCGAACGGCCGACGGCTCACCGCCGCCAAGGAGCACGAACTTATCCTGGAATCGGATGTGCTGATCAACGTGCCGGTCCTCAAGCACCATGGCGGCTCTTCCATCACCGTATCCATGAAGAATTTGATGGGCAACGTGTGGGACCGCCGCTTCTACCACCGCAACGACCTGCACCAGTGCATCACCGACTATACCACCTACCGCCAGCCGGATCTCAACGTGGTCGACGCCTATCGGGTGATGATGCGCAACGGTCCGCGCGGCGTGTCGATCGAGGACGTGGTGACCATGGAGGCGCAGGTGATATCCACGGATATCGTCGCCGCCGACGCCGCATCGTCGCTGATGTTCGGGCTTCAGCCCGCCGAGGTGGGCCATATACGGCTCGCTGAGGAGATGGGTATCGGCACCATGCAGCTCGACGACCTGAATATCAGCCGTCTGCGGATGTGACGGGTTGTGTGACATGAAAAGCCGTATCCTCAAGTATTCCCGGGTTGTTGTATCGCTGTTGTTCCTGACGGCGACCGGCTTCCTGTTCCTCGATTTCACCGAGTCGCTGTCGTCCGGGCTGATAAACGGCATCACGTGGATCCAGTTTGTGCCCTCGTTGCTCAAGTTCTTGAACCTGATGGGGTTGCTGACGCTGGGCTTTGTCGCAGTCCTGGTCGTCACACTGCTCTACGGTCGCATCTACTGCTCCACGGTGTGTCCGCTCGGGATCCTGCAGGATGTGTTTTCGCGCCTGTCGCGGTTTTACACCACCCGCATCCGCCGGCGCCGTCCGCGATATCGTCCGTCCGCCCCACAAAACCTGCTCCGCTACTCGCTGCTCGGCATCACGGTGGTCACGTTTCTGCTGGGAAGCGTGTTTCTGCTGAACCTGCTGGATCCGTTCAGCGTCTTTGGCAAGATCTTTGCCGGACTGGTTCGTCCCGTCTACTATGAGGGGAACAATCTGCTGGCGGATGTGTTCCGATCGTTCGGAAGCTACCGATTCTATCATGTGGAAACACGCCAGATGACCGTGCTGCCGCTCATTTTTCCGGTGTTCATGCTGGGACTGGTGGGCGTGCTGGCCTTTCGCAGGGGACGGCTCTACTGCAATACGGTGTGTCCGCTCGGCTCGCTTCTGGGACTGGTCTCCAAATATGCCATGTTCCGGATCCGGATCGACGAATCGCTGTGCAACCACTGCGCCCAATGCTCGCTTAACTGCAAGGCAGAGTGCATCGACCTGAAAACCAACGAGATCGATTTCACACGGTGCGTGGGATGTTTCAACTGCCTTAACGTCTGCTCCCGGCAGGGCATCGATTACCGGAACCACTGGTTCCCATCCGATCGCAAGCCGGCCGTCGCGGACGAACCGTTCGTATGTGACGCTCTGGTGGATGCGTCCGACCCGGTACAACCGCATCCACCCGGGAAGGAAAACAAAGCTTCGGCGCAAAACGGCGAAAGGCGTGATTTCCTGTTCCGGTTGACGGCCTATTTCGTCGGCTTTTCGGCGGCATCGCGGGCGTTGAAGAGCCGGGCGCAGGATACGGACCGTCGCGAAGAGCTGGATGTGGAGGTCACCCTGCCGT
>SKWQ01000136.1 GCA_007128855.1 Balneolales bacterium | reverse complement strand
CAGGCCAGAGATGGTGCCCTCATCCAGCCCGGCCTGTTTCAGGTTGATCCGCACCTGCTGTTTGCGCAGCTCGTCACGGCTGTGACGCATGGTCCATTCCGCCGCGGCAAGAAAGGCCTGGCCAAGGGCGCGCGCATCGAAACGGGCACCGTACGCATCCACCAGATACTCGACATGCTTTGTGGTGCTGTTGCCGATGACGTTGGGGTAGTCGCGCTGGGGATCGAGCCCGGTCCACTCCGTGCCGGCCGGACCCATGGCTTTGCGCACGGTGTGTTCGAGCGAGTGGAGGCAAAGGGTCTCGGTGGTGGTGGTGGTGCCGTCCATGTCCATCACGGCAGCGGCCGGTGGCTTGTTGAAATCGGTCAGTGGCGGGGCAATCGGGCACACCTCGTACGGCGGGAAGACGTAGGAGGGATTCGGGATGCGCACAAAAAGGTCGGAGAGACCGGTTGCGAGTCCGGCTGCCTGCGATTTATCGATGATATTTATGGCCATTGTGGACTTTTCATGATGGGGTGGAACGTGGCCAAAGTTACGAAAAAACGTCCATGTATTCATCCGTTTCATCCGAGTCCGCGACGCTGTTTACTGGCAGGAATGGTGCGAAAGACCGATTCCCGGGAAAGCCGTGAAGAATCCATCAGTCCTCGCGTGATTCCTCCTGTTTCTGTTTGCGTTTAGGGCGTGAACAGGTAAATTACCGCACGAATTGGAACTCCGGCGCCGACCGGACACAACCTGAGCGTTATCTGAGCATGAAAGCGTGACCTGCGTATGAACATGAGTGTGACAGAATCTGAGAATCGGGACAGGGAGCAGGCGACGGGGGCCGCGGGCGGACGTGCACTCGGGCTGGATGCGCTGCGCGGGTTTGCCATCCTGACCATGGTGCTGTCGGGCATCATCCCGTTCGGCGAGCTGCCGGAGTGGATGTATCACGCGCAGGTGCCGCCGCCTGACCATGTTTTCGACCCGGAGGTGCGTGGCATCACGTGGGTGGACCTGGTGTTCCCCTTTTTCCTGTTCAGCATGGGTGTGGCCATTCCGCTGGCGCTGAGCAGGCGGATGGATGCGGGTGCCGGCCGGTGGCAGTTGCTGGGCAAGGTGGCGGAACGCGGGTTCCTGCTGGCGTTTTTTGCCATTTTTCTGCACCATATCCGTCCGTTTGTGCTGCAGCCGTCGGGTCAGGAGCCGTGGGTCTGGTGGACGGCCATCGCGGGTGCGCTGATCCTGTTCCCGATCTACACGCGCCTTCCTGCGACGTGGTCCCGATCGCTGCGATGGGGCATCCGCGGGGCGGGTTTTGCCGGTGCCGCCGTGCTGTTGTCGCTGCTGACCTACCCTGACGGCAGCGGATTTTCGCTGTACCGAAGCGATATCATCCTGATCGTGCTGACCAATATGGCCGTCTTTGCCTCGCTGATATGGATGGTCACACGGTATCGTCCGGAGTGGCGGCTGGGCGTGATGGTAATGCTTGCCGCATGCATCCTGGCTGCGCGCGAGCCGGGCTGGATCGCCGCCTTCTGGGGCGAGTCGCCGCTGCCCTGGCTGTTCCGCTTCGACTACCTCAAATATCTGTTCATCCTGCTACCGGCTACCATGATCGGCGACTGTCTCGTGTCCGCCATGAAGCAGGGGGTGCCCACGGCCCCGGTCGACCGCTCGCTACGCGGCGCCATGCGGTATCACCTCACGGCCTTTGTCGGAGTAGCGGTCATGGTCGTTCTGCTGGCCGGTCTGCTCAGCCGGCATGTTTTCCTTACGGTGATCCTGGTGGCCGCGCTCATGGCCGCCGTGCTCTGGCTCTTCCGAAACGCGCAATCCGGCAACGACCGGCTGTTCCGCAGGATGCTGTTGTGGGGCGCCTTCTGGCTGATGCTCGGACTGGTGCTGGAGCCGTTTGAGGGCGGCATCCGCAAGGACCACTCCACTTTCAGCTACTATTTCGTCACAACAGGCGCGGCCATCTGGTTCATGGTGTCGCTGATGATCTGGATCGATCTGCTGCGCGGGTCGCGCTTCTTTTCGCTGCTGGTCGCCAACGGTCAGAACCCGATGATCGCCTATGCCGGCATGCAAAATTTCGTACTTCCGGTACTGACGCTCACGGGGGTTCACGGGTGGCTGCTGTCGGTCACCGGGGATCCCTGGATCGGCGTGCTGCGTGCAGTTGGATATACGGTCGTCCTGGCACTGCTCGTCGCCTGGCTGACCCGCCGCAAGGTCTTCTGGCGGTCCTGATCCACCCGGAAGGCCATGCCCCGCAATACATCACCACTAAACATTGATATGGAAGCCCTGTTGCAGTATTTTCCCTGTTTACCGGGCAACAGGGACTCACAATTATCATTATGCAAGCATCTATCCTGAAACTATTATGCGCCATTGCACTGTTTGGACTTTTCGCCTCCTGCTCCGAAATCCGTACCCCGTCCGAGCGGAACGAACTGCGTGGCGTATGGATCACCAACATCGACTCGGAGGTGATGTTCGACCGCGCCAAAACGGCCGAAGCCATGCAGTATCTGGCTGACCGCGGGTTCAATATCGTTTTCCCGGTCGTCTGGAACGGCGGGCACACCCTGTATCCGAGCGAGGTCATGGTGCGCTATTTCGGGGAAGGGTATCGCATCGACCCGCGTTTCGAGGGCCGCGACCCGCTGCGCGACATCATCTTCGAGGCCCGGAAGCACGGAATGGAGGTGATGCCCTGGTTCGAGTACGGGTTTGCCAGTTCGCACGACAAGGGGGGTGGACACATCCTGGAGGCCTATCCGCACTGGGCTGCCAAAGACAGCACGGGCCGGCTGCTCACCAAGAACAGATTCGAATGGATGAACGCGTTCCACCACGAGGTGCAGGAGTTCATCCTGGCACTGGTCACCGAAATCATCGAGAATTACGACATTGACGGCATCCAGGGGGACGACCGCCTGCCCGCCCTGCCCGCCGAGGGCGGCTACTCCGACTACACCCGCAACCTGTACAGGCTGGAGTTCGGCGAAGAGCCGCCGCTGGATCCGCGCGATGAAACGTTCCTGCAATGGAAGGCGGACCTGCTCAGTGACTTCGGAGAGCAGTTGTACGAACTGGTCAAGTACTACGATCCGGAACTGATGGTTTCCCTGTCGCCGAGCATCTACGACTGGTCGAAAAACGAGTATCTGCAGGACTGGACCGAGTGGGTTCGTCGCGGTACGGTCGACCTGCTGCATCCCCAGGTGTACCGGTATGATATCGATGCGTACCTGGCCGAGCTTCGCCGTCAGCAGGAGTTTTTCCTGGATGCTGACGCCAGCCGCCATCCGGATACCGGCCGCGACCATCCCATTTACCATGCCCCCGGCGTCCTGATCAAGGTGGGCCAGAACTACAACGGTCCTGACTACGTCCGCCAGGCCCTCGAGCTCCACCACGAGCTGGGTCTGCACGGCGAGGTCTACTTTTTCTACGAGGGGCTTCATGAGGAAAACGAGCAGCTCGGCGACAGCATCTACGCCTTCCACTATCACAAACCGGCATCCCTCCCGCACCGAAGCTACCACCGCCGCAAGCCGGGCTACCTGCTGACGCACAACTACGCCGATGTCACGTCGCACGGTGAGTGGCAGGAGGTGGAGCACGCCGGCGCACGGAACGGCCGCATCATGACTGGCGACGACCGGGATGCCTACAACCGGCTGCGCCTGTTCGTCTCCGATGCCGGACACTACGACATCCTGGTCCACATACCCCATGCCGACCGTCCGTCCGGCCCCGTCATCTACACGCTTGAGCTTTCAGAGGAGAGCCATGAGTTCCGGGTGGATGCGGCCAGTTTCCCTGAAGGCGGCTGGCATCTGCTGGATACGGTACCGTTAGGTCACGGCGAGCGGTTCCACGTGACCATATCCGCCGCCGGCGATTCGCCGGACCCGGCGTGGTTCGATGCGCTCATGCTGCAACGGAACCATCACTGGTCGCTGAAATGACCTACTCCGGCTGCTGGCTGGCGCCCCGGCCTTATTTCAAAATCAGAACAAAACTATGCGAGTCAGTAATTTGAATTCAATCAATGATAAAAGACCACGCATCTGCACGGACCTGCTGGTGGCACTTCTTTTCGTCATCGGCGGATTCCTGGCGGCGGCTCCGTCAATGGCGGCCGGTCCCGGCCACCTTCAAACCGACACTTATGCCGAAGAGGTGCGCGGGGTGTGGATCACCAATGTCGATTCCGATGTCATGTTCGACCGCCGGAAGCTGGAACAGGCGATGGACTACCTGGCGGAGCAGGGCATCAATGTGGTCTTCCCGGTCGTTTGGAACCGCGGGTTCACCCTGCATCCAAGTGCGGTGATGGACAGTATCTTCGGGGTGCCGCAGGCCGCCGCTTTTCGCAACCAGGACCGCGATCCGCTGCGGGAAGTGATCACCGAAGGACACCGGGCAGGCATGGAGGTCATTCCCTGGTTTGAGTACGGATTTGCCGGGGCTTTTGGCGGAACCAACTTCATCTTCCAGAGAAAGCCCGAATGGGCGGCGCGCAACTCGGAGGGCCGAATCGCATCGCGCAACGGATTTCTCTGGCTGAACGGGTTCGACCCGGAGGTGCAGGGTTTCATGCTCTCGCTGATCCGGGAAGTGATGGAAAATTACGATGTGGACGGGGTTCAGGGCGACGACCGGCTGCCTGCACTGCCCAACAATGCCGGATATGATGACTACACCGTACAGCGCTACAAGGATGAGCACGACGGGGCCGAACCGCCCGGCGAAAACAATGCCGCGTTCATCCAGTGGCGCTCCGACATCCTGACCGCATTCGGCGGCGATCTATACGACATGGTCAAGGAGTACGATGACAACCTGATCGTTTCCATGTCGCCGAGCATCTGGCCGTGGTCGCGCGACAACTACCTGCAGGACTGGCCGGCCTGGCTGGAGGCGGGACAGGTGGATATCATCCATCCCCAGGCGTACCGATACGAACTGGGTGCCTATCAGCAGATTATCCGAAGCATGCTGGGAGCTTCTCCGGGCTCCACGGGCGGATTCGTACCACAGGAGCACCGGCACCGGCTTTCCCCCGGAGTGCTGTCCGGGGTCGGCGGCAACCTGAATCCGCCTTCCATGCTGATCGACAAAGTGGCCTACAACCGGGAATTCGGTGTGAAAGGCGAGGTCTATTTCTTTTACGAAACCCTTCGCGAGCGCAACAACCATGCCCTCGACAGCATCGCCGCGGTCTTCTACCAGGAACCGGCCACCATGCCGGGTCGCGAGGGCGCGTTCCGACGGGTGCCCGGGATGGTCTCGCACAACGACGATCCGATGCATCAGTTCAGCGGATCGTGGAGTATCGATGAGGCATCCGAGGGCTCGCAGATGGGATCGCACTATGCCGCGGCCGGATCGGATGCGTCGGTTGCCTACCGGTATGACGTGCCTGCCGACGCCCACTACCGGGTCTACGCCTACATCCCGTACGGCATCGATGGGAATGCGTCCGTGAACCTGACGGTGCATGGCAGCAGTGGCGAGCCGCAGGCGGCGACACTGGATCAGAGTGCCGGCAACCTGCACAAGCGCGGATGGACCCCCGTCGGCCAGGTCTACCTTGAGCAGGGGGTGCAGACCGTCGTGCAGCTGGATGCCGCCGCATCCGACGGCGACAAGCCGGTGTACGCCGATGCGGTGATGCTCATCCTGAACCGCAAGCTTTCGCCCGACGTGGTGCTGGCGCGGGATGTCAGTGCCGGTGACGAAACCGCATCCACCCAGCTGCCCGACCGCGTGCGGCTGCAGCAGAACTATCCGAATCCGTTCAACCCGTCCACCACCATCCGGTTCGAACTGCCCGGAAACGACGTGGTCAGGCTGGAGGTCTTTGATCTTCTGGGAAGGAGTGTGGCCACGCTGGTTGATTCGCAGCAGTACACCGCGGGCAGCCATTCGGTCGTGTTCGACGCCGACGCGCTGGCATCCGGCGTCTACATCTACCGGCTTCATACCGGCGCCGGGGTGATCAGTAAAACCATGTCCCTGGTTAAATAATACGGAGGTCCCGTGCATACCATTGATTTCATCGTCATCGCACTGTACATGCTGGCGCTGGTCGTCATTGGCCTGATTGCCAAAAGCAAGGCCGGAGCCAGTGCCGACAGCTATTTCCTCGGCAACCGGAAGATGTCCTGGTGGATGCTGGGTTCCTCCGGGATGGCTTCGAACCTGGATGTCTCGGGCACGCTGATCATCGTGGCGTTCATCTATGCCATCGGCATCCAGGGGCTGTTCATCGAAATCCGCGGCGGGGTGGTGCTGATCATGGCGTTTCTCATGGTGTTCATGGGCAAGTGGAACCGTCGCGCCCAGGTTATGACCGTGGCGGAGTGGATGAAGCTGCGGTTCGGGAGCGGCACGCAGGGCAACATGGCGCGCTTGCTCAGCGCCATTGCCAACATCGCCTTTGCTGTGGCCACCATCACCTATTTTGCCCAGGGAGCAGGGATTTTCCTGGGTAGTATTCTGGGTATCGACCCCCGCCTGGCTTCGGTGATGATGAT
>SKWQ01000043.1 GCA_007128855.1 Balneolales bacterium | reverse complement strand
CTGGAAGTCCCTGGAGGTATTCACTCAGATTTTCTGTATTGCCGGATGAATCAGAGGAGGTAACACCATCCTTGCAGGCTGTAAACATGCTCAGTACAAGAATGACTGGCAGCAGCGCTTTCCCGCTCCTTCCGGCTGTTTTCAGTATTTTGGATGATCGATTTTTCATGAGATTCACGGATTTTTTATGGATGGATAAAGGGTTGCTGTCACTGTACGCGCAGAAGAAAGGGCAAGTCGGCGAAAGACCTAACAGCGATAGGGAACCCGGTCGCCGATACCGGTTGAACAATTTGCGAAACAAGTCCACCCTGGCCTCGAACTGAATGCAATTGACCGCCGAACATGCATTTCATCATTGCATCTTAATTTAGTCTTGACTAAATTTGACATCACCCGACCATGATGCTTAACAAATGGAAATATCTATCGATATCTCCATGAAAGTTATTGGTTTTTCAACTATAACTGGTCTGAATGTCCGCTAAATGTGCTTAATCAACTCGGAATTGCTTGACCCGCAGGGTATGACCGAATTAACGGCCCAGCTGCCATACCAGACATTTACGAATGTTGATTATTAGGCATAGCGAAATCGACTCAATACATGACTATATCTCACATGACAACTTGCAACACATGCAAATGAGTGCCTTCGCTCTCCCAGTCCCGTTATATCTGGCAGTTCCTATCAATAATCAATGAAGTACATGAAACCGAAAATCCCATTGCAGAGTAGAATAACCTTCAGAATGAGCAGAACGAGCAGAATGATCCCCCTGTTTTTGCTGCTCTTTCTTTTCTATTCAAATATTTCTGTTGCCGCTGCCTCTGAAAATGGTCTGCGCAACACCGGGGAATCATTGCAAGGTGAAATGGTGGACGCAGCTACGGGTGAACCCATTCCGGGTGCCGCCGTGCTCATTGAGGAACTGGGCCTCGGCGCGGCCGCCGATTTGGATGGTGTCTTTGAGTTTCAACGGCTTGAACCCGGCAGTTACACTTTGACCATCCGGGCGATCGGTTTCCGGCCGGTTGCCATGAAAATCCAACACCCTGAGGATGGTGACATTTTGGTTCGACTCGAAGCTGTCTTATTAAGAGGCGAGGAGGTGATCGTGACGGGCTCACCGCTCGGAAGAAGTGTACAATACCAGCCGGCCCAGGCCCTGAACAGTGCGATGCTGCAGCAAAAAGCCGCTCCCAGCCTGGGAGAAATCCTGGATGGAAATCCGGGCGTATCCACCCGTTCCTTCGGCTCCGCCCCTGCAAGACCGGTGATCCGGGGCATGGACGGTGACCGTGTGCTGGTCCTCCAGAATGGCGAACGGATGGGTGACCTTTCGGGTACGGCCGTCGACCACGCCATATCGCTTGATCCCCTCTCAATGGAGCGGGTTGAAGTGATCCGCGGTCCGGCGAGCCTCCTCTATGGATCGAGTGCCATAGGCGGTGTTGTGAATCTCTTCAGTCACGACATGCCCAGGGAATGGGATGGCGGAACCTCGGGATCGCTGACCTCCCACGTGGCTACTGTGAATGACATGGGTGCCGGTCTGGCCCGTGTCCAGCACGGATGGGACCGCTTAGCCCTCACAGGCCGGTTTGTCTACCGGCAAGGTGGCGATATCCGTACACCGGACGGAAGACTGCCCGATACGGCCATCAACAATATCAGCTACGGAGGCGGGCTGGGCTACCGGACCGGCCACTTTGAAACCGGGCTTTCCGTCACCGGGATGGGTTACACCTACGGACTGCCGGAAGCCATTGATGATCCGGATGAAAGTGTGGAGATACGGATGAACCGCACCAACATCCAAAGCGTATCCACGCTGCAACTGGGTGGCTTTTTCGAGAACGCGGAACTCCGGATCCAGTACAGCGACTACCAGCATAATGAGTTCGAAACCGAAATCAACCCCGACAGCAGCGTGGATGAGGACCTGGAAATCTCCTTCGACCAGCAGACCCTGAGCAGCTCCCTTTTCCTGCGTCATCGTCCTGTCGGACGGATGCAAGGGGCGTTCGGGCTCAGCTTTAACTTATCCCAACTTGCCGTGGGTGGCGGCGAAGCGCTCACTCCCAATGCCGACAGCTACTTCCTGGCCGGGTATGTGTATGAGGAGGTCAGCCTGAGCCCGTCCCTGACCATGAAAACGGGGGCCCGCCTGGAATTCAAGGAGACCTTTCTCAAGACCAATGAACTCTTCACAGACAGCGATGCCTTTGTGGATCGGGCCGACCTGATCATGGCCGGGGCGCTGGGTTTTAATTATTCCCCGGACAAAAACTGGGAAACAGGACTGCATATCGCAAGGGCGTTCCGTACACCGGGCGTGGAGGAATTGTACTCCGATGCCGTTCATCTCGCAGCCGGGTCCTATGACATCGGTGAACCCACCCTGGGCAATGAGATCAGCCTGGGAACCGATCTGTTCCTGAGGTATAAATCCCAACTTTTCTTCAGCGAGCTCTCCCTTTTTGCAAACCGGATCGACAACTACATCAGTTTCTCACCGACAGGCATGATCCACGAACCGTCGGGACTGCCAGTGTTCCAGTACGGATCAACGGATGCCCTCCTCTACGGATTTGAATTCCAGACCGATATCGCTTTTTCAGATTACTTGCGTGCGGGAGTGGGATTCGATTATGTGAGAGGCCGTGAAAGAGCCGGCGCACAGGAGAACCTCCCCTTCATACCGCCTTTCCGGACCCATCTGTCCATGATGTATGACACCGGAAAATGGTGGGGCGGACCCAGGCTCAGGATTGCCGGGACCCAGGCCAAGGTGGCGCCCAACGAGGAACCGACCGACGGGTATTATCTGGTCGGGTTGGATGCCGGATACCGGTTCAAACATGGTATTTCCCTTGCTTTTCGGGCCGACAACCTCCTGAACGAAAGCTACCGCGACCATCTCAGCCGCGTCGAGGACCGCAATAACCCCATGCCGGGACGCAACATCAACATCATGTTGCGCTGGGATTTCTGATCCCTTCCGGACGGAGATTCTGATCGCATCGCCCGGTCGCATCCAAACCTGACCCATCCACTCCGATTGAGAGCCGGCCGTCATCACAATGTGACGCGGACACCTCCTTTGATGGTGAATCCCGCGGTGTTGAACCCGTACACTTCGGTGAATCCGGTATCCAGCAGATTCCGGACATCGGCGAAAATGGCCGCCCGCAGCGTTGGGAGCCGGTATTCCGTGTAAAGATTGACCAGCGAATACGGATCGAGCGTCACCTCCTCCCCGGCGAAACTGTTTTCAGGGTTAAAGAAAAGGTCGGTCCTTTCACCGTTGAATTCACCATCGATACGAACGAGCAGATGGTCGGTCACATTGATACCGACACGCAGGCCGAAACTGTGTGCGGGCCTTCTCAGCAGATTGTTCCGGCGCACCTCTTCCCCGCTATCATCGATGGTTATGAGCTCGCCGTCCGTATAATTGTAGTAGCCGCCAATCCGGATGCTGCTGGCGGCTATCCAGTTGGCAGAGAGTTCCATCCCCGAGTCGTTTTGGCGGTCGCGATTGATAAAACCCTCCGTAAAGGTATACACGATCACATCATCGATTTCACGACTAAAATACTGTGCCCGCAGTTTCAGGGACTGCTGCAAGAGGTAGGTTTCGAGTCCGACGCTTACATAACGGCTGGTTTCCGGGTCCAACTCCGGATTGGCACCAAACGGCCCGAACAGTTCGTTGAGCGTCGGCACCTTGAAGCCGGTGGTCAGGGATCCGAAAAGCTTGATGTCTTTCGTGAGATGGTAGGATGGCGCAAAACTGTATGTGGCATTGTTACCATATTCGGAATGGCTGTTCAGGCGATATCCCAGTTCGGCGCTGAATCCGTGCAGTCCCTTAACGTACAGGGTCGCATAGGGACTTGCAATCCGCGCGCTCAACTCCTCCATTCCACCCGACGCCGGAATGATTGATTGCTGGAAATGGAAGCCGCCGAGCACCGTCAACCAGGGGCTGATCGCATAGCTTCCAAACAGATCGGCATTGTGAAAAACACCTTCGAATGAACTGTCCCCGAACTGATCGGAAAAGCTTCGTTCCGTCGATGTGAGATTATAACCGCCATTGACGTTCAACTTATCCCGGCGAAACGCAGTCTGGAGTCCGGTGTTGAACATTTTGAGCGAATACGCGTTCTCGGCATCCTGGAATGCCCCGGCATCGTAATCACCTTCAAAATCATTATAGTGGAAAAACGGGGATACGGTGAGCCCATCCGTCACGCCGATATCTGCCTTTCCGTAGAACGAGCTGGAGCGGAATCCGTCATCACCAAACGTGCCGGTATTGTTCGGATCGGCAGCCGCACTGAATCCGTCACTCGATTCCCGATTAAAATTGAGCGTATAGGATTGTTTCCGGTCAATGGTTCCGTTCACGGCCGCGGACGCCTGAAAGGAATGGTACGAACCGTATGAGAGCTGACCGCTACCGTTCACAGGGCCCTCGTCCCCGCTCCTGGTCAGTATATTCACCACTCCGGCGATGGTATCGGGGCCGTAGAGGGTGGACTGGCTTCCCTGGAGGATTTCGATCCTCTTCCACATTGTTCAGCGGCAGCAGCCTCAGGTCATACGTCCCTCCGGTTCCCGCTGGATCACTGACGGGCAGGCCGTCGACGAGTATCAGCGTATACGGTCCCGAGGCACCCTGCATAAAAAGGGTCTGGGCATTTGCCGGCGATCCGAAGGCGTCATTTATCCGGATGCCGCTCTGCTGGTTGAGCAGCTGGCCAAGGTTACGGCTGCCGTTTTGCTCGATCTCCTGCCGGTCGATGATCAGCACCGGCTTGGTGGTCTCCCGCAGCGAAAGCGGGATTTTCGATGCGGTGATGACGATCAGGTCGAGCTCGATCGAATCTGTTACAGCGTACTGCCAGGATGCACCGTATTGCGTCGAACCTGTATTTTGCAGCGAACCTGCAGATTGAAGCGATCCCGCAGATTGCAGTAATTTCGAAGATTCCGGCGATACCGCTGGCTGCGACTGCAACACGGGAACATTCAACAGAACCAGCAACGGGATCAGATAGATTGTTTTGCTCATGGTCATTCAAATTCGGATTAAGGTTTGAACCGATGAGCTTTTGTGAACGAAAAAAGATGGGCGATATAGTCGGTGATTCGAGTGGTCTGATGCCTGACAACCTGCGATGCACTGGTCCTACATTCCCGGCCTTTCCTCCGAAAGCCTGAACTGGCAGCAAGCAGGCAGGTCTTCTGACTTACTCCCCTTCGAGCAGCCTTCCCGTCACAACCGAATGGACAGTGGCAAAGAGTTGCTGAAGGTTTTCATGGAGCTTACAGCTACGGGGATAGTTCCGGATTCTCACCGGATTCCCTTTTCATCCCGGTTGTCAATAACAAACGGGAACCTGTTGCACGTCAATAGTAAGTCGAAATCCTGTGGATGGTAACTTCCTTCTATGCAGGAATGATCATATCAAACAGACATTTCCGGCACACACGCAACCAATTCGATCAGTTATCGTATTGCATGAGAATGGGAAAGTGACGACTGGAAAGACGCTGCAAACCCGTGGAATGATGGGTCCAAATCTTGAAAATATTGAATCATGTTGACTTTTTCGGACGTAAGCAAACGTTACAGCAAGGTCACGGCAGTCGACCGGCTATCTTTTGAAATAAGGAAAGGGGAGATTTTTGCCCTGCTCGGGCCCAATGGCGCCGGCAAAACGACCTCGCTTCGCATGATAATGCAGATCATCCAGCCCGACAGCGGCGCAATCGTGTTCGATCCCTCCATTACCACAAATAACGGGGTGGACCGCTCCCGGCTGGGTTATCTGCCGGAGGACCGGGGCCTGTACCAGGATACCCCGGTTATCCGGACCGTCGTCTATCTGGCCTCCCTTCGTGGCAGAGATGCCACCTGGTCCCGTAAAAAGGCCGTCGAATGGCTTGAACGGTTCGGGCTCAGGGACCGGATGAACGATAAGGTTTCCGCCCTGTCCAAGGGGAACCAGCAGAAGGTGCAGTTCATCAGCTCCATTCTGCATGAACCGGACTTCGTGGTGCTTGATGAACCGTTTTCCGGCTTCGACCCCATTAACCAGGAGCTGATTTCCGGTGTCATCAGGGAGCTGCGCGAAAGTGGCATGACCATCCTGCTCAGCGCCCACCAGATGCAGCTCGTCGAACGTATCGCCGACCGCATTCTGCTGATCAACAACGGTCGCAAACTGGTGAGCGGTTCCATCGACGAGATTCACAGGCAGACCGTATCCGACACTAAGATACTGGTGCAATACATCGGTGATGTAGACACTTCCCGGTTCGGCAAGATTCCACAGATCAGTAAATTTCAGCCCGCCGACAACGGGAATTGGGAGATCTTTCTGGATGACGCCTCTTCCCTGAACGATGTCCTCACCGGCCTCACATCTGCCGGCAATATCACAGGCCTGAAGACGGCTGACGTCAATCTGCACGACATATTCATCCAAAGTTTTACAAACGGAGGAAAAGACCATGCCTGATCGGTTTCGGATACTGTGGGAAGTCACAAAATGGGAGTTCAACCGCTTTTTCAAGTGGATGGATCTGGT
>SKWQ01000096.1 GCA_007128855.1 Balneolales bacterium | reverse complement strand
GTAGTGTCCGGTTGCTATGAAATCACAGCCCAGCTTGTCGGCACGCTTTAGCAGCGCGGCCCATTTGATGTGGGTATTGCAGAGCACGCACGGGTTCGGGGTGCGTCCCGCCAGATACTCTTCGACAAAGCGTTCGATCACCCAGTCGCCGAACTCGTCGCGGATGTCGACGATGAAATGGTTGAACCCGAACCGTCCGGCCACCTCGCGGGCGTCGTTCATGGACTCCAGCGTACAGCACCCCGTCTCCTTGTTGGATTTGCCGCCGCTCTGGGCGTAATCCCAGGTTTTCATGGTGATGCCAATCACTTCATAGCCCTGCTCGCTGAGCATGACGGCAGCCACCGAGGAATCCACGCCCCCGCTCATGGCCACCAAAACGCGTCCTTTGGAACTCATATCTGCCTGTTTGGATAATTCTGATTCACATACGGACGGGTCCTGTCGGATGAACCTGCGCCCAATAAACTGTAATTTGTAAAGATACTGCTTTTCTGTCTCTCCCTAAACGTCCCGGTGGCGGATTTAGTTTTTCAGCAGCACATCCCTGACAGCATCCATATCAGCCTGCACCGGTATGGATTGTTTCAGTCCGGCAGCGGCTGCCATGAGCCGGTCGGGAGTCCGGATTGCATCCGGCAACATGGATTCGATGGTTTCAGGAAATTTGGCGGGATGTGCCGTCGCAATGATCAGGCCACGTTCATTCTCTGCGGTGTGCCGGCGGCATCCGAGATATCCCACAGCCGTGTGCGGATCCATCAGGTATCCAAACCGCTCCCACACTTCCACGATCGCCTCACGTGTTTGCCGGTCATCGAACCAAGCTCCCAGGATGTCGCGTGACATGGCGATGTGATCTTGGCCGTACAGGTCCAGCATCCGGTCAAAATTGCTGGGACTGCCCACGTCCATGGCGTTGGAGATGGTCCGTAAGGATGGTTTCGGATGGTACCGGCCCTCTTCGAGATAATCAGGCACCACATGGTTCACATTTGTGGCCGCAATGAAACGCCGGACCGGCAATCCCATTTTGTGCGCCATGAGCCCGGCCGTGAGATTGCCGAAGTTGCCGCTCGGGACCGAGCAGACGATGGGACGGGCATCTTTACCGGGCCCCGTACCGCCGGCAGGCAGCATCTCTGAGATGGCGTGGATGTAGTAGATCATTTGTGGCAGAAGGCGGGCGATGTTGATCGAATTGGCCGTAGTGAGCTGTTTTGCCTGTCGGATCCGGTCATCGCCGAAACAGGCCTTCACCAGCCGCTGGCAGTCATCGAAGGTCCCGTCCACTTCCAGTGCCGTAATATTGTCGCCCAGTGTGGTGAACTGTTTTTCCTGCAGCGGACTGACCTGCCCGGAGGGATAGAATACGAATACCTCCACCCCCGGTGCCTTGTGGAATCCCTGCGCCACAGCGGCCCCGGTATCTCCTGAGGTTGCCGTGACTATGGTAACGGTCTCCCCTTCCTTACGGGCAAATACCGACATCATGGCTGCCATGGTACGTGCCCCGAAATCCTTGAACGCAAGGGTCGGGCCGTGAAAAAGCTCCAGGACTGACGCCTGATCGTCCAGGCGGACCATCGGTGCATCGAATGTGAACGCATGGTCGGTGATCTCTTTGATCTCGGCTTTGCTGAAGTCCCCTTCCAGCAGGATTTCAAACATGATCCGGGCTTTCGACGTGAGTGACTTGCCACGAAGCGACGCCCAGAATGTCATGGGCATCTCCGGCAGGGTCTCCGGCATGTACAACCCGCCATCGGGCGCCAGTCCACGCATGACTGCCGTGCGGAAATCGACGGTTTCATTCTTGTTGACGGTGCTGTAGAGTTTCATTTCTGCCTGCAATGTTCGTTCAATTTCATTGGATCCGCATTACCGGGCTCTCATCCGGCAGGGTTCAGAAGGTGTTCAGAAATCCGGATTCACGGGATCTTCGTCCGGCTGGAGGATGCGGGGGCCGATGCTGTTGACGGGCGACACATAGATATCACTATCAAGCTGCATTTCCGAAAAGGCCTGCTTCATGGCCAGTCCTACTTCCCGCGCCTTCTCCCTGGAGGTGCTCAGTGCAAAAACCGATGGCCCTGATCCGGAAATACTGCATCCGAGGGCTCCGGAGGCGATGGCGGCCCCTTTCACCTTGTCAAAACCCGGTATGAGCAGTGAGCGTACCGGCTCAAAGATGATGTCGTTCAGGGACCGGCTGATGAGGTCAAAATCGGCCTTGGCCAGTCCGGCAATGAGTCCGGCCAGATTGCTCCATTGAATCACGGCATCGGCCAGTTTGATATGTTTGCGCAGGATCCGGCGCGAGTCTTCGGTGCGCACCTCGATATGCGGATGCAGGATGGTGCAGAAGAGGTTGTCCGGATAGTCGATGGATATGACATCCAGCGGATCGTAACTGCGGATGAGCACGAATCCCCCGAGCAGGGCCGGAGCCACATTGTCGGCATGCGGCGAACCGCAGGCGCTGGCCTCAGCCCTCATGGCAAAGGGCAGCATTTCCTCCTTCTTCAGCGGGCCGCCCAGCAGCTGGTTGACGGCATAAAGCGCGGCCACGGAACTGGCGGCACTTGAACCCAGTCCGCTGCCCAAAGGCATGCGTTTGTGGAGCAGGATGTCGACACCGCGGGATTCCCCCAGATGCTCCAGGAGTGCCAGCACGGCCACGCCCGCCGTATTCTTCCCGGCTTCCCTGGGCAGCTTTCCATCGTCACCGGTGATGCCGGATATGCTGACACCCGACTTGTCGGTAAGGACGGCCTCCACGATATCACCGGGCTGGTGGATGGCAAACCCCAGGGAGTCAAACCCGCATGCAACGTTGGCTACGGTCGCCGGAGCAAAAACACGGATACGGTTCATTGGATCATGTGACGGTTAATGGATCACTTTTACGATGTCGGCCAGCACCCCATTGGCTGTCACGACGGCACCGGCACCCGGCCCCTTTATGACCAGCGGGATTCCGGAGTAGGCCTCACTGCTGATGGTCAGCATGTTACCGGAACCGCTGAGGGCAAACAACGGACTGTCCGGTCCAACGGCCTTCAGGCCAGCCCGGAGCCCGTCATCATCCATGGATGCCACGTAGCGAAGCACCTTGCCATCTTTTTGTGCTTCGGAAAATCTCTCCTCCATGGCCTTGTCGTATTTCTGGAGGTGCTTCAGGAAGTCATCGGCCGACAGGGATCCTCTCAGGTCTTCCGGGACCAGGTTTTCCACTTCGATGTCTTCCAGGGAGGTCCCGAGTCCCGTGATTCGGGCCAGGATGAGCAGTTTCCTGGCGGCATCGAGTCCGTTGAGGTCATCGCGCGGATCCGGTTCCGTGTAACCGTTCTCACGGGCTTCACGGACCAGCTCACTGAACGGGGTACTGCCATCAAAAGAGTTAAAAAGGTAGCTGAGCGTTCCGGAAAAGACACCTTCCATTTGCGTGACGGTATCACCGCTGGCTGCCCTGTCACTTACTGCCTGCACAAAGGGCAATCCGGCGCCGACATTCGTCTCATAGAGAAAACGCGTATCGTTGTCCCTTGCAAGATCGGCAAGCTTGCGGAACTGCTCCCAGCTTCCCGTGTTGGCTTTCTTGTTGGGAGTGACCACTGCGACTCCCTGCGACAGGAACCGTTCATACAGGCCCGGAACTTCCTCGCTGGCCGTGGCATCCACAAGGATTGTATTTGGGGACTGATGCACTTTTACAAATTCAAACAGGCCGTCCTGGTCCAATTTCCGCGGAGATGCCTCCAACTGCTGCTTCCAGTCACTTCCGGAGATACCGTACTCATCCAGCAGCATTTTGCGGCTGTTGAAGATGCCGTTTATGCGCAGATCCAGGTGGCGTTCGGTCAGGAACCACTCCTGTTTGGCGAGGATATCATCGATGAGCTGCTTTCCGATGAGTCCGGTGCCGGCAACATAGATGTTGGCTGTTTTGCGCGCGCCGTAAAAGAAGGCATCATGGATCACACGCAGGGCCTTCTGCTTGTCTGGACGCCGGATCACCGCCGAGATATTCAGCTCCGAGGAGCCCTGCGCGATGGCCGAAATGTTTATGCGGCTGCGTCCCAGTGCCTGGAAGACCTTGCCGGCAATACCCGGGGTCTGGCGCATGTTCTCGCCCACTACGGCGATGATGCTCAGTTCCTCCTCGATAATGATGTCCGCCACGCGATGGGTTGAAATCTCATGTTGCAGCTCCTTCTGCAGCAGCCTTTTTGCCTTGGAAGCGTGTTTAGGCAGCACGGCCAGGCACACCGAGTGCTCCGAGGAGGCCTGCGTGATCAGGATGATGTTGATGCTGCCGACTGCCAGGGCGCCGAATATGCGCTGAGCCACTCCGGCCATGCCCACCAGGCCGCTTCCCTGTACGCGGATCAGGGCCACATGGTCAATGGAGGAAATGCCTTTGATGATGTACTCCGGTCCACCCGAAAAATTGCCCACAAGCGTGCCCGGAAAAGCCGGGTTGAGCGTATTCTTGATACGAATGGGGATGTTCCGGCTCATGGCCGGTTCAATGGTGGGCGGATGGATCACCTTGGCCCCGAAGTGGGACAACTCCATGGCTTCCTCATAGGACAGGACATCCATGGTGAATGCCTCCTTCACCAGGCGGGGGTCCGCCGTGAGCACCCCGTCCACATCGGTCCAGATCTGCAGTTCATCGGCATCCAGTGCCGCTGCAAAAATGGCGGCGGTATAGTCGGATCCGCCACGCCCCAGTGTCGTTGTCACCCCTTTTTCGTTGGCAGCGATGAATCCGGTCACGACCTGGAGCCGGTCGCTTGAAGCAAAATGCGCCTGGATGTTGGCCAGCGATTTATCCATGTCCACTTCCGCACTGCCGAACTGGTCATCGGTCACAATGACCTTGCGGGCATCCAGATAATCGCAGGAGACCCCGTGTTTGCGGAATGCGAGGTGGATGATGAAGTTGGAGAGGCGTTCACCGAAACTGGAGATGAAATCCAGGCTCCTGGGTGTCAGTTCCTTCACGAGGAAGACGCCTTGCAGGATATCCTCAAGGTCATTGAGCATGAACTTGACGCCGGCAATGGCCTGGCTCTGCTCCGATGTCGACAGCAGCTTGCGAACGGCCTCTATGTGCCGCTCCTCCAGACGTCCAAGGTCATTGGTATAGCTGTCATCGCCCTTTCCGGCCCTTTCCGCCATAGAGATCAGCTGGTCGGTGACGCCCTGGAAGGCAGAGAACACAACGGCCCTGCACTGCTCCTTGTCAACGGCATCATGAAACCAGGAAGCTATTTCCTCGATACGCTCGGGTGTACCTACCGACGACCCGCCAAACTTGAATACTTTCATGGATTACTTTTGATATTTTGTACGCAATAGTCATCTGACACCGGGCCGCGAAACACCCATTCCGGGCAGCTCATGCCGCGCTCCCGAACCAATCCGGAACATCACCGGAAAACGGCAACAATCCGTATCCAACCGAAATCACCAACACCGATGGAAGAGCGCGTAAACCGGGATTACTTATGAGGGAAGAAGTTACAAATAATTAGCTCAAAAAAAACTCATGGGACGGTTACAATTGTCATTTCGGGGCAAATGGCGAAGCGGCCGGGACGGAGCGGGCATCAGTAATATAGGTAGGGCTTCCAGCTCTCGTGGATGTTGCCGTAAAAGTCGCGGAGATAGATGATGTGATTGGGCCTGAACGGCTTGCCCAGCAGGGTCATGCTTGCCTCCCGCGGGGTGCGGTTGCCTTTTCTGTGATTGCAACCAGTGCAGGCGGATACCAGGTTTTCCCAGCTGTCGTCGCCACCCCTGCTTTTTGGGATCACGTGGTCGATGGTCAGTTTTTCCCTCGAACCGCAGTAAAGGCAGCGGTTGTTGTCGCGCTTGAGGATGTTCTTGCGGGAAAGTACGATGGTTTTGAACGGGATCCGGGCATATCTGCGGAGACGGATGACCGAGGGGTATTCGAATTCCATGCGGATCGTCCGGACCTTTTTGCTGGGAAGGTCGTGCAGCATTTCCGCCTTCTCCAGGAGAAGAAGCAGCATGGACTTCCTGACGTCACAGACACTCAGGGGTTGATAGTCCTGATTCAGAATGAGTACATTACCGTTGAGTCTCATGGTTCTGCAGAATGGATTGGACGGTGGCCGGCTGGTAAGGCCGGATGATTCCGACAATGCCCAGCGAGAGGGCTTCGTTGAAGGAATGCTCCTTGTCTGTCTGACGTTCGGGATCGATCTGCTGGATGCGGACCTGCGCCGAAGCGTGCAGCAGCAGCCCGTCACCGAGGTAAAACCCGATGTGGGTGATCGGACGGTCTTTGTATTTGAAGTAAATGATGTCACCGGTTTCAGCGTCATCCAGCCGGGTGCCTTTCTGCTCACCGAAACGGTACTGGTCGGTGCTGTCCCGCGGCAGGGTGATGTCGTGAAGCATGTGCACGGACTGGATGAACCCGGAGCAGTCGATGCCTGCGTCCGTGCGTCCGCCCCACAGATAGGATACGCCAAGAAAGGCATGGGCGGTATCGAGAACGGTCTTGCCCTTGAGACGGACCGGCTCGGACCGGAAGTTGTAGTTTTCGCCGAACCACTCGATCCCCCGGTAGGAAACCGGCACGAAAGCCCCGCAAGGGATCTGGAGGTGGTGATTCGAAGCTCCCTGCACGAGTGTGCTCCGGTAGGGAAAGCGGCGGCGGTCCGGATGCGTCACCCAGTGGTGGAAGTCGGGTTCGGGGAGGCCGCGGAGCTGTGCGGAACTCACCCATCCTTCATAACGATCGAAATGTGAGACGATGCGGGTCCAGACCCCTTCCTGGGAGAGGATCTCCACTGTCTCGCCCAGCAGCAGCTGGTTGACCATTTCGGCCGTTTCCGAAGGGGTTTCCCTGATCGGCACAATGCCGATTTCAGCAACTCCGTATCGTGTCACCTCTTTCATAACTGTACTATCAATTTGGATAAATATCGAAAAGCGGCATGTCTCATGCAACTTTACATCAAAAAGCTTTCTTTTTCATAATGAGGTTTTTTATTCTCTCTTTTCACGGGCTCTTGCTATATTTCGGGCAATCGCTCATTCCTGATCAATTTCCCATACACGATGCCAAAAAAACAAGATAACTACAGCTCGCCGTACTACAAAGAGCCGGGTCCGGCACTTGACAAGGAGTCTCCGTTCGAATCCATGATGGAGCGGTTCCGATTTGCGGCAAAAATCCTCGACCTTGAGGAAGGTATGTTCCAGTACCTGTCCAACCCCGTGAAGTCGGTCACCGTATCCATTCCCATCATCATGGACAACGGGAACATACGTGTTTTTGAAGGACATCGTGTCATACACGACAACGTGCTGGGTCCATCGAAAGGCGGCATCCGGTACACCCCGAACGTGACGCTGGATGAGGTGAAGGCGCTGGCAGCGTGGATGACATGGAAGTGTGCTGTGGTAAACGTGCCGTTCGGCGGGGCCAAGGGGGCGATCCGGTGCAACCCCAAAGAGCTGTCGCTCCGTGAACTGGAACAGATCACCCGCCGCTACACGGCTGAGATGATCGAGGTGATCGGGCCGGACCGGGATATTCCCGCCCCGGACATGAACACCAACGAGCAGGTGATGGCATGGATCATGGACACCTACAGCATGCATGCCAGGCGGACGGAGAATGCCGTTGTAACCGGCAAGCCGATCATCCTGGGCGGCTCAAGGGGCCGCAAGGAAGCGACCGGACGCGGTGTTGTCACGGTGACCCTCGAGGCCCTCAACAAGCTTGGCATCATGCCGAACAAATGCCGTGCCGTTATCCAGGGATTCGGCAACGTGGGATCGGTGACCGCCCGGCTGCTCTACGAACGGGGTGCGCGCATCGTGGGCATCAGTGATGTCACCGGCGGCTACTACAATCCCGATGGCATCGATATCGACAGCGCACTGGCCCATGTCAGGGACCACGGCGGCACACTGGCGGGTTTCGGCGGTGCCGGAGAAATTACCAACGAGGAACTGCTGGAGCTGGATTGTGACGTGCTGATCCCGGCAGCCCTGCAGGACCAGATCAACAAGTACAACGCCCCGAACATCAAGGCCAAAGCCATCATTGAAGGTGCCAACGGCCCCATCACGGCCAATGCGGATGCCATCCTGGACGAGATGGGCATTTTGATCATCCCGGACATCCTGGCAAACGCCGGCGGAGTGACCGTTTCCTACTTTGAGTGGGTCCAGGACCGACACGGGTATTTCTGGACTGAGGACCGGGTCAACCGACGACTCAACCGGATGATGAGGGACGCATTTCAACTGCTTTATGAAGTAAAAGAGAAATACGATATCACACTGAGACAGGCTGCCTATGTGTATGCCATCCAAAAGGTATCCGACACCCTTCGGATTCGCGGAATCTACGCATAGGAGTTGTTGCACATGAAAAAAGTCCTGTCGCTCACCCTGACTTCCGACCTGGAAGAACTTGAAAAGGTGGATGCGTTCGTCAAAAGCATCACGGATGCCGTTTCGTGCAGTGCCGACACCGGACACCGCATCATGCTGGCACTCACTGAGGCCGTCACCAATGCCATACTGCACGGTAACCGGCAGCATCCGGATAAACACGTTGAGATCAAGGCCGTGCTGACCCCGGAGCGTGTTGATATCACCATCCGGGATGAGGGAGCCGGTTTCGACCCGGACAGCATACCGAATCCACTGGATGAACAGAACCTGCTAAAGTCAAGCGGTCGGGGTGTCTGGCTCATGCGGGAGTTTGCTGATGAGGTCAGCTTCCGGGACAGAGGCAGGAAGGTCGAGCTGGGGTTCAACGTGGCGTCATGAGCCGATGCCGCAATGGTGTCATTGATACGAATGACAAGACACTTCAGGACTCGCTCACTTCCTTCATCCGCTCAAGATTGTCCTGTACACGGAGCGCTTTGATGACATCTGTCAGATCACCTTTTATGATGGCGTCCAGGTTGTAGAGCGTCAGCCCTATCCTGTGGTCGGTCAGCCGGCCCTGCGGGTAGTTATAGGTCCGTATCTTGGCGCTCCGGTCACCGGTCGACACCTGACTTTTCCTGGCTTCGGCACGTTCTGCCCTTTTTTTATCATATTCGTGCTCGTACAGGCGGGACCGGAGCATGGCCATCGCCTTTTCCCGGTTCTTGTGCTGGGAGCGCTCCTGCTGACAGGTTACCACCACGCCGGTGGGTACATGCCGGATGCGTACTGCTGAATCCGTGGTATTCACGTGCTGTCCACCCGCACCGCTTGCCCGGTAGGCCTCAAATTCAAGGTCGGCCGGATTGATCTGGATGTCCACCTCCTCCGCTTCCGGCAGCACGGCCACGGTGGCGGCAGAAGTGTGGACCCGACCCTGCGACTCGGTTTCCGGAACGCGCTGCACACGGTGGACCCCGCTCTCGTACTTCATCTCACCGAACACATCCACCCCTTCCAACTTGAAGACAATGTCCTTGTACCCCCCCTTTTCGGACTCGTGCAGGTCCATAAGATCAAGCTTCCAGTTCCTGCCGTCGGCATACCGGCGGTACATTTCAAACAGGTCGCCGGCAAACAGCGCCGCCTCGTCCCCGCCTGTGCCGGCCCGGATCTCGACAATGGCGTTTTTGGAATCTTCGGGATCTTTGGGGATGAGCTCCATCCGGATCTTCTCCTCCAGTGCATCTGCCCGCTCGTTGAGCTCCTTGAGTTCGGAACGGGCCATCTCGGTCAGCTCAGGGTCTTCGTTGCCTTCGATGATCTCCCGGTTTCCATCGATCTGCGACCTGATGTCCAGCAAAATGCGGTAATCATCCACCAGGGCTTTCAGGCTGCTGTGCTCTTTTGTGATCTTTGTCAGTTTTTCGGGCTGGCCATAGATATCCGGGTCACTGAGGGCGACGCTCAATTCCTGGTATCTGGACTGCAAATGGGCAAGTTTGTTGTCGATGTTCATTCGTTCTGGCTGCGTGATTCTGGATGTCCGTCAAAATACGGGGAAAGTTTCCCATTATTGTCGGATTTGCTGTATTTTCCATGGCGGGGGTGGCCTTGCTGCCAACCGGTCCAAATTACTAAAATAGGCAAATTATCCGCTTTATACCTGTATGAACATGAACACGCCACTGCCACTTTCTGCCGACACGACCATCGGGTTCCTCGGGGCCGGACAGCTGGCCCGCATGTCCGCTGCCGTCGTCATGCGGCTGGGCATGAGGGCGGCTGTATTTTCGGGTTCCGGGGAGGATGCCGCCTCGTCCCCGGGCGGCGTGCCTGGCCGGGACACGAAGTTCGAACCCCTTGAGTGGATGACACCGCTCCGCTTCACCGGAAGTTTCGACGATGAGGATGCGTTGGTGAGATTCGCGGAGATGTGTGATGTGGTGACCCTGGAAAACGAGTTCCTGGATGGTGAACTGCTTTTACGCGTCCGGGACAGATCCGGCACCCCCATGTGGCCGTCACCAGAATCCTTCCTGAAACTGGAATCCAAATGGCTGGAAAAGGAGACCTTCCGAAAAGCCGGAATCCCGGTCACGCCGTACGGCCTGATCACCTCGGTGGAAGACTTGGCCGGTTTCGGAGAGCAGCACGGGTACCCTTTTGTGCTGAAATCTTCCAAGGGTGGATATGATGGGTATGGCAACCGGACGGTCCGCAATCCCGGTGAGGCAGGCGATGCCTTCGCGTCGCTTGGAGGCGATGCCGGACGCGAACTGATCGCCGAGGCGTTCATTCCGTTCCACAAGGAGCTGGCAGTACAGGTTGCCCGCAATCGTGCCGGCACTACGGTGTATCCCTGCTGTGAGACCATTCAGCAGGGACACATCTGCAAAACGGTGATCGCACCGGCCCCGATCGATGACCTTATAGCGGAGGAGGCACGCCGCATGGCTGTTGAGGCGGTGGAGGCGATCGATGGAATTGGCCTTTATGCCTTCGAGTTCTTCCTGACCGACGACGGGCGGCTGTACCTGAACGAATCTGCGCCCCGTCCACACAATTCGGGCCATTATACCATTGAGGGATGCGTTACCTCCCAGTTTGAAAACCACATCCGGGCCGTCATGGGGCTTCCGCCGGGTCCGGCCGGCATGCGGTTTCCGGTTGCTGTCATGGAAAATATCCTCGGGACGCGCAACGGACCGGCAATTGCGCTGGTGCCCGGGGATCTCTGGACCGCAAAGGAGGTCCACCTTCACATTTACGGCAAGCAATCCAGCCGGATCGGCAGGAAAATGGGCCATCTCACCGTGTTGGGTGAGGAGTTTGTCGGCACGGCTGGCAGAGCGGCAGATTTTGTTTCAAAAATAACACTGTGAAATACAGCACTCAGATTTCCGATTGAAAATGACTCAAAAAAACACTTCGACCCTGAAAATTGCCATCATCATGGGCAGCGATTCCGATTGGCCCGTCATGAAAGCGGCGGCCGATATCTGCGAACAGTTTGGCGCCGTAATCGAAAAAGCGGTGGTGTCCGCACACAGGACCCCGGTCTACATGGCCGAGTTTGCCACCAGTGCCCGGAAAAATGGCTTCGGTGCGATCATTGCCGGCGCCGGCGGAGCGGCCCATCTGCCGGGCATGGTTGCCGCCCATACCACCCTTCCGGTCATCGGTGTGCCGGTATCCACCCGCCACCTGAAAGGCATGGACAGCCTCCTCTCTATAGTGCAGATGCCTCGCGGGGTACCGGTGGCCACCGTAGCCATCGACAATGCCATGAACGCTGGTCTCCTTGCCCTGCAGATCCTGGCCGTGCGCGATCAGGAGCTGGCCGCCCGGCTTGACGCATGGCGCAATGAGCAGCGGGACGCCTCACTGCGCAAAAGCGATCTGTTGAAATAGTCGCTGACGGCCGTGGCAGGCCGATATCAGCGGATGCCGGAGACATCGCTTCACATCAAATGGCGCTTCACATTGAATGATGCTTCACCGCGTCATGAGAAGACCGATTTCACCCGTTCGAACAGGTTTTCCTTCACTTCCTTGCTGTGTGCCGGATTGAAGTTTTTGGATTCGTTCAGTACCGAGATGTGCTTTTTTTCCTCCTCGGTCAACTTGGTGGGTATAAACACGTTCACGCGGACATACTGATCGCCTGTTTTATGGGTATTCAGTCCCTTGATCCCCTTCTCGCGCATCCGGAGCAATTTTCCGGGCTGCGTGCCGGGATCGATCTTTATGCGCGCTTTGCCTTTCAGGGTGGGAACTTCCGTTGTGATCCCCAGCACGGCATCGGGGACGCTGATATTCAGCTCGTAGAAAATGTCATCACCTTCCCGGCGGAAATGTTCATGCTCTTTCTCCTCGATGAGCACAATCAGGGTGCCCGGCTCACCGCCACGGATCCCGGCGTGCCCCTGTTCTCTCAGGCTGATGTAGTTGCCTTTGCTGACCCCGCTCGGAATCTGGATCTTGACGGTCTCCTCACCCTTCACCCGGCCATTGCCGTGGCATTTATGACACTTGTTGCGGATGGTCCGTCCCTCTCCGTGGCATGTGGGACACGGCTGCACGTTGACAAACTGACCGAACATCGTACGGGTCACCTGTCGCACCTCACCAACACCATTGCATGTGCCGCAGGTCATGAAGTCGTCTTCGGTTTCTGCTCCGGTCCCTGTGCATTCCGTACAAGCAACCTGCTTTTTCACCTTGATCTCCCGCTCCGTGCCGAAAGCGATCTCTTCGAGGGTGAGATGAAGCTTCATCTTCATGTCCTCTCCGGGATGTCCGGTTCCGTTCCTGCGCCGGCTGCGTCCCTGGGCGCCTCCCATGCCACCGAAGATGTCCCCGCCGAATATATCACTGAACCGGCTGAAGATATCATCAAAGCTGACATCCTGGAAATCGGCCCCGAATCCGCCGGCACCGCGCAACCCGTCATGTCCGAACTGGTCGTAACGCGCCCGTTTATTCGGATCCTTGAGCACTTCAAAGGCCTCGGCAGCTTCCTTGAACTTCTTTTCCGCCTCGGGATCATTGGCGTTGCGGTCGGGATGATACTTCATCGCCATTTTGCGGTAAGCCCGCTTGAGTTCCGCTTCCTCGACGCCCTTGCTTACTCCTAAAATTTCGTAGTAATCTCTTTTTGACATTATCTGGTTATTGACTGACTATTACCTTTGCGTGCCTGATGATCCGGTCGCCGATTTTGTAACCGGGCTCCAAAACCTGTAGAATGGTATTGCTTTCTACGGACCCGTCCGGTGATGGCTGGGTCAGCATGGCATCGTGCCTGTCCACATCGAACGGCACTCCGGCCTCCTCAATGGCCTCCACGCCATAATCCTGAAGGATCCGCTCGAAATTGGAGAGTACAAGCTTCAGCCCTTGCACGAACCCTTTTTCCAGCTCCTTGCCTTCTGAGGCCTCAACACTGCGCTTGAGGTCTTCGCGGATGGGCAGGAAGCGGGATACCGCATCGGCGCGGGCCTCTTCAAACAACTGAAGTTTCTCTTTCTGCGTTCTGCGTTTCAGGTTTTCAAATTCGGCTGCCTTGCGGAGCATACCGTCCCTGGCGCGCGCCAGTTCCTCTTCCAGCCGGGCAATTTCCTGTTCCGGATCTACCAGCTGGTCCTTGCGTTCGACTTCCGGCTCCCCTTCGGAGCCATGCGTAGCTTCACGGGCTGCGGCCTGACCGGCCGTTTCCTCCAGGTCATCCGCTGTGTTGCGGGCGGCGTTTCCGGTTGAAGCGGTTTCTTTGTCCTTGTACTTGTTGTCAACAGGTTTCATCTGTTTATAATTTTTGATTCATATCGTCAGATAGAATGTCCATGACAATTATAATCATGCTCCTGTGTGTCCGGGATTACGTCCGGTCATGGACATTTCATGTGTTTATAATCTTTGTTTCATTAGGTCACATAGAATGTCCATGATAATTATAATCATGCTCCTGTGTGTCCGGGATCATGCCCGGTCATGGACATTTCATCTGTTTATAATTTTTGATTCATATCGTCAGATAGAATGTCCATGACAATTATAATCATGCTCCTGTGTGTCCGGGATCATGCCCGGTCATGGACATTTCATGTGTGTTTATATCCATTTCGATTTTGTTCGGAGGGACCGGCCATCATCCGGGATTGAACTGATTGAACCGGTTGGCAAGCTGCTCCACGAGCGCTACCATGCGGCTGTAATTCATACGGGTCGGTCCGACCAGTCCGATCGTGCCTTGTATGCCTCCGTAATGATAATTGGCGGATACCACACTGCACTGTTCCACCTGTTGGATCTTGTTCTCCTTTCCAATCCGGATCTGCACTTCACTGTCATTCATCAGCGCTTCGGATTCATCGAACAGGTGGATGATCATGTCTTCGTTCTCCAGCAGTTCGACGATTCCCTTATAACTGCTCAGATCACTGAATTCGGGCTGCAGGGCCATGTATTCCACACCGCCGAAGTGAAACTTCCGGAGCTGCCGGTCATCGAAGATGGTCTCGGCACTGTCCAGGAAAACGCGGATCAGTCCGGAGGAGTCGTCGCCGTCGAACCCTGACAGCATCTCATCGATTTTCCTGGTGATCTCACTGAGCTTGAAGCCTTGCAGGCGTTCGTTGAGGAAGCGGGCGACCCGCTCCATTTCTGCCGGACCGATCTCCGACTGCACTTCCACCGTCAGGGTTTTGACGATGCCGCTTTCAATGCTAAGCACCACCAGTATCCGGTTTGAGCTGATGGATAACAATTCGATTTTCCGGAATATGCCATGTGCCAGTTTTGGCGCGATGACCACCGCCAGCAGGTTCGACAGCCGGGCCAGGATGCGGGCGGCCGACTGGACCGCATCGTCCACATCCGTTGACAGGTAATTCCGGATGGTATCCAAAATCTGCCGCTCCTCCTTGCTGAGGACCGAAACCTGCATCAGGGAATTGACATAGAGACGGTATCCGTCCTCGGTCGGTATACGACCCGAAGAGGTATGCGGATGGTCCAGAAGCCCTTTGCTCTCGAGGCTGTTCATGGCATTCCGGACCGTGGCGGAACTGATGTTCAGCCGGTACCGGTCAACCAGTGTTTTTGAAGCGACCGGACTTGCGGTCACAATGAAATTCTGGATGATATACCGGAGTACCTCCTGCTCACGATTCGTCAGTTCGGAAAACCCGGATAATCTCATTTCGTTTTTGGGATTTTGGAATCATTTATAACTTAGAAAGTTAATAAAAAATCACGTCAAATGAAATGAGCAAGGCGTTTTGGTGTTGCAGCGATCACGACTCGTTGAAAATCTCGATCATATTCCCGTCGGGGTCCGATATAAACACGAAACGCCCGTTTTTCCGATTGGAGGGTCCGCTCAGTATGGTGATCTCCTCTTCACGGAAAAATCCGGCCAGCTCATCCACCTGTTCCGGTGTATCCACAAAAAAACCGAAGTGGTCGACCCGGTAGTCCTTAGAGGTCTTCTCATACTCGGTTTCGGCTTCCACCAGCACCAGCGAATCCTTACCGATGCGGTAGACGGTCATGCTGCGCCCCATTTTCTTCTCGATCTCAAATCCAAGTATGCCGCTGTAGAACTGCTCGGCCTTTTCAATATTGTTGACCCTGAGGGTGATGTGGTTGAGTCCTTTGAATTTGAACTTGCTCATAAATCGGTTTGATCTGGTTGAAATGATTGGTAGTAGCACAATATAACGCAATTTTATTTATTTCAGTTTCGTCATACCTTTCGTTACAACTCACGCCGGGCTGAACGGTAACCGATTCGGAAGATACGGTTACCGGGATGGAGACCCGGACCACACCTCACGTATAACCCCGCAAGCGTTGGGCACCCTTTATCTGGTAGCAACCCCAATCGGAAACCTGGCCGATTTTTCGAAAAGGTCGGTCGACACGCTCATGACGGCAGATGCCATCGCCTGCGAAGATACCCGGACCTCCTCCCGCCTGCTGCGTCATTACGGCATTGAGACCCCGATGATCCCCTTTCATCAGCACAACGAGCACCGAAAGGTTGCCATGCTCATGGAGCGGCTCGAAAGCGGACAGCAGATCGCGCTGATCAGTGACGCCGGCACGCCCGGTGTCTCCGACCCGGGTTTCCTGGCCGCCCGGGAGGCGCACAGAAAGGGCCACACGGTCTGCGCCATCCCCGGTCCGTCCGCCGTCCTGGTGGCACTGACCGCCAGCGGCCTGCCCTGTGACCGGTTCCTGTTCGAGGGGTTCCTTCCGGTAAAAAAGGGGCGATCCGGACGGCTGGACAGCCTTGTGGAACTGGAATCCACGGTGATCCTGTTTGAAAGCGTGCACCGGATCAGGCGCCTGATGGATGAACTGTCGGAGCGCTGCGAGGGCCAGCGGATGGTTGCCGTGTGCCGGGAGCTCACCAAACAATTCGAGGAGATCATCCGCGGTCCGCTGGATACGGTACGGGAAAAGATCACCGCTCACACCAACCTCAAAGGCGAGTTCGTCGTGATCCTCGCCGGAAAAAACTACGTCGAATAGATGCCTTTTCTTCTGGACTTCTGGAACAACAAGTGGCTGGTCAGCCTGGCTACGGGGCTGCTGCTGGGACTCAGCTTCTCCCCCTTCCCCTTCCCTTTCGGACTGCTGATCATTCCGGCGTTCCTGGGCCTGCTGCGGCTCACCGACCTGACCGCATCCGCCCGGGAAATGGCATACGTTTCCTATGCCGCATTTCTTACCTGGAACATCATCACCACCTACTGGCTGATGTTTGCCACCGTGGCAGGCGGCATCGCGGCCATACTGGCCAACTCCGCCATCATGACCCTGCCGATGATGGTCATCTGGCACCTGCGCCACCGGCATCTCCCATTGTGGCTGACCTCCCTGCTGGTGCCCGGCGTCTGGCTGACCTATGAGTTCCTGCATTTCCGCTGGGACCTGTCATGGCCCTGGCTGAGTATGGGCAACACGTTTGCCACCGCGCCCTGGCTGGTGCAATACATATCGATAACGGGAATGCTGGGGATCACCTTCTGGATCGTGATGTGCGCCTGGCTGCTGTACCGCAGCGCGCCCGCGCCCGCGTTGCTGGTGGTTTTCCTGGTCCCTCCGGCCGGATCGCTCCTGGCCTATTTCATCCACCAACCGGAGCCGGTGGACCATATCGAGATCGCCATCATGCAGCCCAACTACGATTCCTACCTGCATCTGTCGGGCTATCCGGATGCCATCACACCGCTTGAAGAGCTGCTGGGATTGACCGACGACGCCATCACACCGCAGACCCGCGCCGTCTTCTGGCCCGAAAACTCCATCAAGGCGCTGATCGTCCAGGAGTACCCCGGCCAGGCCGACCGGCTCATCCACCAATATGTGCGGCAGTGGGATATCCCCCTGATTGCCGGCTCCTCCTTCATGCGCCGCTACGACCCCGGCACCGAGCCGCCGGTCATCCGCGGCCACTACGGTGGAAAACCGTTCAACATCTACAACTCCGCCCTGGGTTTCCACCCCGATGGCAGCATGGATTTCTACAAGAAAGCCAAACTGGTGCCCCTGGTCGAGCGGTTCCCGTTCGTGCACACCTTCAGCCGGATGGATCGATTCGGCTGGATCGACTGGAGCGAACTGGCCATGTTCGGCAGGGGTCGCGATACCAATATGTTCGACGTGGACGGCTATTCCGTCCCGGCGCTGATCTGCTATGATTCGGTCTATCCCGACTGGGTCCGGCGATTCGTCAGGGAGGGCGCGGCATTCCTGGTGGTGATTACCAACGACGGCTGGTGGGGCAACACCAGCGGCCACATCCAGCACTATGAATTTGCCCGCCTGAGGGCCGTGGAAACCGGCCGCACCGTGCTCCGGAGCGCCAACAACGGGCTTTCGGGGGTCATCCACGCCAACGGCGACGTGGCTCTGAAAACCACCTACTGGACCTTCGACCGGTTCACCTATTCCGTGCCCGTATATGACCGCATCACGTTTTACGTACGGTTCGGTGACTGGATCGGGTGGATGAGTCTCCTGCTCTCTGTTGCGGCCCTGGTCCTGATCCGCTTCTCACCCAAAAACCGGCCGCGTTGAGCCTGTAAAGAGGTTAAAAGCTGCGCTGCCCCGGCTGATAGCGGTTGATGGGAACTGCCTGCGGACTCCATTTTGAACTTCCTGCAGCGCAATCTGATGTGCCCGGCTCAGTTCGAACGGATGGAAACCTGGACGTTGAACCGGATGTCCTGGTCGGTACGGGGGAATACGCCGGTCGACCGCGGCATGGTCTTCGAAAAGCTGTACTCCAGTCCGGCCGTGATGCTTCTGGAGAACTGGTATTTCACCGATGGACGTATCTGGAGCGTGGCGCTGCCCTGTTCGTCGGGACGCGCACGGACGTAGTCGGCGCGCTGATCGGGTGGCTGGCGCAGCGCATCCACGATGTCTTCGTTCAGACGGTAGGTGTAAGTGATATCACCGCTGTAGCTCATGGACAGGCTCAAGTCGATCTGGTTGTTGAGCTGCCGGAAGAAGGGAAGCCGGAATCCGCGCTTGGAGTATCCGATGGTCGAAGTCAGTCCCTGGGACTGCCGTTCACGGATCGTATTGTTGGTGAGGGTGATGTTGATGGATTTGCTGCGGTTGTACTGGATCTGGGTCCGGAGATTGTTGACCCAGTTGAGCTGCACACCGATCAGCGGAGAGAAGGAGCGCTGCAGGTCAATGGACCGGCTGTCGAAGTCAGGTCGTTCGAAGAAAAACCTGTTGTTGCCAAGTGTCTGGTCGATCTCGTTTCCGCGATCCGGATTGAGCTGCCAGCCCATCCGATACGTGCCCCGGTAGCTGTGGTTGAGCGTCGCCGATTGCAGATAGCGGTCCAGGAACGCGATTTTCTTTTCCCAACCGGACCAGGATATCTGCCAGTCGGGAAGCGGGATAGGCATGTAGCCCATGTTGCCGATGGTACCGGATGCAAAGCCCAGATAGGCCTCACGCACGTCCTTTTCAAGGCTGGTCCGGGTGAGCGGGATGTCGCCCGGATCCAGACCGCGGATCTCGCCGGGCTCTCCGGTACTCCGCAGTGCGCGATCGAGCTGCAGTTCGAAGAGCCGGCCATATCCACCACCGAAAGCCCAAACCGATGTATTCATCCCACCGGTGTGATCCATCTGCACGACCGTAGAATCCGGGAAAAAGAGCGTCTGTGACCTGGTTTCGGTATCGTCCCAGCTGGTCTGCCAGCCCAGGGTGACCCGGACATCCGGAAAGGGTCGAAGTCCGGAGCGGACGTTCAGCTGGTTTTGGTAGCGTTGGGTGGCCCGAAGGTTCAGCGATCGGGTCGGATCCTCGTTCCTGATGATCTGCTCATCCGGAACTTCGTTGATGATTCCCAGACGGTACCCGAATGGCGGTGAGAAGTGCTCATCATCACCGCTGCCGAACATGTAATAGATCTGTGACTGACCGGCATAACCGGACTGTGTGGAACTCCCCCCCCTGTTGTAGGTCACATTCAGGTTCTGGATGCTGAGAATGCCGAGCACCAGGCCGCGTGCATGGTAGCGAAGGTTGTCGGACATGGTACGTTCGGACGGGGTGTCGTTGTTGCGCCGCCGGGTGCGTTCCTGGTTCCGCTGGCGCCGCTCCTGTTCGTGTGCCTTCAGTGTATTGTCATACAGGGGGATTTTTTGCAGCAGGGTCTGTGTGCGAAATTCCGGATTGTGGCTTAAACTGAACGTGTTCTGCAGACTGGCCCCGAGTCCCGATCCCTCCGGACTGTTCTGCCAGCGGAAACTGCCCTGGAACGAGGTGGAATAGGTCAGCCAGTCCAGACCGGTGATCTGATTCAGGCGCGGCCGCCATGAGGCCGACCAGTTTTCCCCGTAGGAGTCGCGTCGCGGATTGAGGGCGGGATCGAATATCCAGTCTTCCAGGACCTCGAACGTGGGGACCAGCCGGAATTCGGCTTCCAGGTCGTCGGGATCGAACGGGACTTCGAAGCCATCATCCGGCAGCCGGCGGATTTCGCCGATGGACTCCAGGTTCAGCTGCGTCTGGTTGGAGTAGGTCATCGAAATGGACTGGGTGAAGTTGTAGTTCAGGGAAAAGTTGGTCCCGGCATTGAACGTGTGCTGCTGGCGCAGGTCGAACGGCTCTTCGGTGAAACTGCGCTGACGTTCCTCGGAATAACGGCGGGTGAGCCGGCTCTGGAAGCTGACCCGGGATGGGACATAGGTGAAGCCGGTGCCGGCAAACCAGCGCAATACGGGTACCGGTTCCAGGAACAGCAGCGGCCGGACAACGTTCACGTTCCGGACATTGAGCTGATAGTTGAAATTCACGGTGTAGTCCCAGGCATCCCGGAACTCAGTCCGCGGATTGCTTTCCTCGCTGATGTTGTACACATAGCCCAGGGTGACATTGTCCACCGTGTACCGCAGCAAGGCCGATTCCGAATTCCGCTTGGATATGTTCGACAAGCTCAGGGAGTAGCTTTGACGCTGCGTGCGGATCTCATCCAGCATCGCCTTGATCTGCTGCTCCTGCTCCTGTTCACTAAGTTCGCTGGCTTCCACCGCATCGCGGAAATCGGAGAAACGGATGTCCCCCTCACGGGCGAGAAATCTGGGGGTCTGCTGGCGACGTCGGGCCGACACTGAGACCGGAATGTTCCACCCATACCGTTCCGGAATGAACCGGTGCATGTTGAACGTGGTGGACAGGTCGTAGGAGTACTCGTCCCGCATCTGCCTGTTGCCCAGACTGGCGTCCAGCGGCCCGAACCCGTCCGTCTGTCGGGAGAAATTGGCCTGCACGGTTGCCAGGTCGGCCATGCGGATGGTCGAACGGATATTGGCCGCCCATCCTTTTTCGTCATCAAAACCGGAAACACGGAGCTCGTTCACCCAGAGTTCAGCGTCCAGCGAGGGCCGGCCCACATTGGCCGTACGGGTTGTAGTTCCACTGTTGCCGTTCGTTCCGTTGGTTCCGTTG
>SKWQ01000094.1 GCA_007128855.1 Balneolales bacterium | reverse complement strand
CGCTTTCGAGGCCGGACATCTGGCAAGCGGGGTCTATCTGTACCGTTTGCAGGCAGGTGATTTCGTCCGGACCAAGAAGCTGACGCTCATCCGTTAGGGACCACTCTGCATTTCCATAGGACGGCCATATTCCCGCCTGGATAAAAAAGAGCCCCTCACACTTGTACTTATTTATATATCTATATATATTACTATACTTAATTAACAAATCATTTTACCATATACGGAGATTATTATGAACAAACAGATTGCAATTGCAGGATTTGGCGGGCTGTTGACCGGATTCATCATCATGGCCATCGTCGGTCTTTCCAGCCTTTCCGGTACGATGATGCTGGAGGACGAGTCTCGCTTCGATGACTTCGACACCACCGTCGAACAGTTCGAGCAAAAAGTAAGAGAAGCCGGATGGAGTATCCTCACCGTGCATGACATGCAGGAAGCACTGCGCCGCCACGGCCACGATGTGAAAAGCGTGAAGGTACTCGAGCTATGCTCCGCACGCTATTCTGCCGAGATTCTGAAACTGGATGACGAGCGCATCGTCGCGCCCCTCATGCCGTGCCGCGTCGCCATCTATGAGAAGAATGACGGCAAAACCTACATATCCCGAATGGATATCGAGCTTGTGGCCCGACCATACGGTGGGGTCATCCAGGATGTGATGCAGATGGCCGCCGGGGATATCGAAGACATGATCCAGCAGGTGATAAAGTAACCTGCAATGGAATGAGCTGACTACGCGCTTAAGCAGGCATACTGCTGCATTGAACCAACAGGGCCGGACAGGCTCCGGATGGTGCACCCCGCATATCCGGGTCGTCCGGCCTTTGATATATCCAGAAGCCCTGTAGCGAAGGCAGCGCTCCTGTCACATGTGCAGAAGAGCTCAACCGGCACCCTCCTCATCCACACTCTTTATAGTTATTTACATTAAAAAACCTCCCTATAAATATTTTCTATATCTGGAATTTGTGTTACATTGGACAATAGGGTATTAAAAAATTATTAAATCGTAACACCATGTCCATTGTCCGGTTCAGCGTCTCGCTGGAAAAAGAGCTCCTGGAATCCCTGGATCAGTTTGCCGGGGAGAATCATTTCACCAACCGCTCGCAGGCCATCCGCCATCTGATCAACAAGCACTCGGTCAACCACAAATGGCAGTGCAACCATCTCGTGGCCGGTTCCATCACACTGGTATTCAACCACCACAGGCGGGATCTGATGAAAAAGCTGACCGATGTCCAGCATGATTACCACGACATGATCCTTTCGTCACAGCACTTCCATCTCGAAAAGGAACTGTGCATGGAGATCATCGCCGTGAAAGGAAAGGCCTCATCCCTCACCGAACTGGCCGACCGGCTCATTGCCGTCAAGGGCATCCAGCATGGAAAACTGACCATGAGCAGGGCCGACTGAGCCGTAGCCGATAACCACCATCCACCCAAAAAAAATTTGCCCGCAGGTAACACGATTCTGAAAATATTATTACGGATACATTAATTTCAAAATATGACCCGTCACACTTCCTCCACTTACGGAAAGCGGCTCCGGATCCGGCCGCATCCACGCGTGGCCCTGATCATGGCGGCTGCCCTGCTCGCCGGAGCCGCATTTAGCCCTTCCGCCATGGCACAGTGGCAAAGCGACACCCTCCACCGGGTGCTGGATGAGATTGAGGTCACTGCCACAAAGAATGTCCGCGCCTTGTCTGAAGTGCCCGGACGCGTGGGCGTCATCTCCTCGGAGGAGCTCTCCCTCACCCCCGCGGCCACCATGGCCGATGCGTTGCGCAATGTATCCGGCGTGAACACATCCAACAGTCTGGGATTTTTCACCATGCGTCCCAGTGTCACCGTACGCGGGCTCTCCGGCGATGAGCAGAGCCGCACGCTGGTGCTTGTTGACGGCGTGCCCATCAACAACACCGACACCGGCGGGGTCAATTGGAACAGTATCAGCACCGCCAACGTGAAGCAGGTGGAGGTCTACAAGGGTCCGGGTTCCTCCCTTTACGGCAGCAACGCCATGGGTGGAGTCATCAACATCATCACGCGCACCCCCGTCGAACCCTTTTCGGCATCGGCCGGAGTCTCCTACGGCACGTTCAACACCTGGCGCAGCAACCTGAGCCTCACCGGCCGCGCCACCGACCAGCTGACCGTCCACCTTCACGGCTTCCTGACCAGCAGTGACGGGTACAACGCCGTACCCGAGAATGAGCGCACCGAACCCGATTTTACTGTCCCGCAGTATATTGAGGATGCGGGACTGCACTCAAGGGTCACCTGGGCCATCAGTGAACTGGCGGAAGTAACCGCCGTGTACGATTACTTCCAGAACGAACGCGGGGAAGGCATCGTCATCATTGAGCCGGGCAGATACCGCAATTTTGACATGAACCGGGTACGGCTGAGCGTCCGGGGCGAGCGCAACGCCTTCCGATACGCCATGAACAGCTTTTTCCAACGGGAAGATTATTTTCGTGTCAGCGATCGGGGCATACCCGGACAAAACTATTCGCGGTTCGACGTGGAATCGGATCGCGACGACATGGGTGTGACGCTCGACCTGTTCCATGACGCCGGCGCAACCCACGCCCTCACCGGCGGATTCGAATTCAAGCTCGGCTCGGTCGACGGCGGCGATTTCTACCAGACATCGGATGATGAGGTCATCAACCGGGGCAAAATGCGTTTTCTGGCTGGATATCTGCAGGATGAAATCAGCCTCCTGGACCGCCGGATGCACCTGCTGCTCGGCCTGCGTTTCGATCATGTGACATTCTACGACGGCTATTTCCACGCCACCGAGGGCATCATGTTCCGGGGCGACCTGCTGGCCAACTACAATGACGACAATATCGAAAGCAACAGCTGGTCCACCTTCAGTCCACGCATCGCCCTGCGCTACAATCCCTCAAGCGTTGTTAACGGATACGTCTCCTATGCCCGCGGGTTCCGGGCCTCCATCCTGGACGACCTGTCGCGCACCGGCATTTTCCGCGGCCGCATCAAAATCGCCAATCCGGAACTGGGTCCGGAGACACTCGACAATTTCGAAGCGGGACTGGAGCTGCGCCCGTTCTGGCGGCTCTCCATCTCCCCGACCCTGTTCTACTCCCATGGCAGCGACTTCCTGTACTTCGTCTCCTTTGAGATGCCCGACGGCTCCCAGGTATGGCGCCGCGAGAACGTGTCTTCGGTCCGCATGGGCGGTGCCGAGCTGGATGTCCGCTACTTCCTGAGCGATGCCCTGACCCTCACGGCAAGTTACACGCGCTACCAGTCGGAAATCCTTTCCTTCCCCGACCAGCCTGAGCTGGAAGGCAAGGAACTGACCTATACACCTCGTCACCAGGCAAGGGCTATGCTCCAGTGGCGCAACCCTATAGCTGATCTGGGACTCACCGTCCACTTCAAGGGGTCGCAGTTCAGCAGCGACGACAACAATAATGCCGCGGGTGACGGCACCCCTGAAATCGACGCCTGGACCACCTTCGATCTGATGGCCTCGCGCCGGTTCTTCGACAGCTTCTCCGCTGGCATCCAGGTGATCGACGTCCTGGACAACCGCTACCTGGAGACCATCGACATCATGTCGCCCGGACGGATGATCCACCTCAGCTTCAGCTATGACTTTTCGCGCTGACCACATCCACATTCTGTTTCAAACCGTTTCGGCGGAGATTGCGGCCTCCTTTTTTTCTACGTTGCGGGCCGTTCGGGTACCATGTACGACCATAATCCTCCTTTCGGCCGCACTCGTTCTTTCAGGGTGCAGTGATTCCGATCAGCACGGTTACCCGGAGCAGCATTCCTCAGACCAGAATTCCTCAAACCTGCACGGCTCCCCGGAGCAGCACGGTTCCTCAGAGCAGCATTCCCCGGAGCAACAACCGGCACCAGATCGCTGGTCCGTGACACCGGGACCCGCACCGGGACCCGATCCCGCCACACAGACGGTCCGCGATATGCTCGGCCGCACCGTGGTGATACCGGAGGATGTGGAACGGGTGATCGGGCTGCGGGCCGGAGCGCTGCGCATGCTCACCTATCTGGATGCGGTGGATCTGGTGGCGGGTATTGAAGAGCCGGAACGCCGGTCCGACCGGCCGTACCTGTTTGCCTACCCCGAACTGCGGGACCTGCCGCCCGTCGGTCCACACATGGGAGGCGACCCCGAGCTCCTCGTGGCCGCAGCCCCCGATCTGCTCTTCCTCACCTTCACCAGCCGCGGCCAGGCCGATGCCCTGCAGGAACGCACCGGCATCCCGGTCATCGCCCTGGAATATGGCAGCTTTTCGGATGAGCGTGAGCTCTTCTTCTCGTCGCTGCGCCTCATGGCTGCCGTCATTGGCAAGACCGGGCGGGCGGACACCCTCATTGCCGGCATCCGGGCATCTATCTCCGAGCTTCAAATCCGCACCTGTCTCGTACCGGACGATGAACGTCCTCGTGCATACATCGGCGGCGTCTCCTACCGGGGTCCGCGCGGCATCACATCCACCGAGCCCTTCTACGCGCCATTCCGGTTCATCGGTGCGCACAACGTGGCCGGCGAAATCCCGTCGCGCCTGATCAATCCCATCCAGGGAACCTACATTGATGTCGAGCAGCTCATTGTCTGGGACCCGGATGTGCTTTTTGTTGATCTGTACAGCCTGCGCACGGCGGGACCCGATATCCGCGCCGGCACACCGCTCGCCCGTTCGCTCCGCGCCATCCACAACGGTGAGATTTACGGCATTTTGCCCTACAACAACTACGCCGCCAACTACGAGGCCATCCTCGCCAACGCCTGGTTCGCTGCAAAGGTTTTATATCCCGGTCGGTTTGACGATATTGTCATTTCCGAAAAAGCGGACGAAATATTCCGCCTGTTTTTCGGCAGGCCTGTTTACGACGAGATCCGCGCGCAGCATGGCGGGTACCGCCGGCTCGCTCCCGAACAGTTTTGAAGTCCGCATTCCGGTCATGAGGCATTGAAAACGATTTGCAGGGGTAGGGGCGGCTGGACGCCCAAGACCCGGGACATTGCGCCTTGAACCGCATCCCTGAACATGAAATGACAAACGAATCCGACCTTATCAACCAGTATCGCCGCCACATCCGGAACCGGCTGTTGTTCATCGGACTGGTGGCGGTGGGCATCGTGGTGGTCGGAATCATTGCCATTGTCTCGGGTGCGGCCGGACTCGGGATCCGGGATGTGCTCTCGGTCTTCACCGGCGACGCGGAACCGGCCACCACCCAGATCGTCATGCAGATCCGGATGCCGCGCGTGCTGGCCGCCCTGCTGGCCGGTTTCGCCCTTTCGGTTTCCGGCGCCGTGATGCAGAGCATCCTGCGCAACCCGCTGGCCTCGCCGTTCACGCTGGGTATCTCCGGCGCTGCGGCGTTCGGGGCGGCCTTTGCCATCGTGGTGCTGGGGGCAGGCAGCATGGTCGATGCCGGATCGCTGTACCAGGACGCGGCCGCATCCACCCGAAACGGATTGCTGATGCGCCTGGGCGACCGCTACCTGATCATGGGATCGGCGTTTGCGTGGAGTCTGGCGTGCACGTTCTTCATTCTGGCCATTGCGCGGTACCGGGGTGTGACGCCCGAGGTGATGGTGCTGTCGGGCATCGCCATCGGGTCGCTGTTCAGCGCGGGCGTGTCGGCCATGCAGTTCCTGGCCACCGAGGCCGAGCTTTCCGCCATCGTTTTCTGGATGTTCGGGGATCTGGGCCGCGCATCGTGGCAGGAGGTGTCGATGCTGGCGCTGGTGATGGTCCCGGTCTGGCTGTTTTTCACGATGATGTCGTGGAATTACAAGGCGCTGCAGGCGGGCGACGAGTATGCGCGGAGTCTGGGGGTGAACCCCTTCCGGATCCGGCTTTACGGGATGCTGGTGGCGTCGCTGGCCACGGCGGTGGTCGTCAGTTTTTACGGCATCATCGCGTTTGTCGGGCTGGTGGTGCCGCATATCGTGCGCCGGTTCATCGGCGGCGACGAGACGTTCCTGATCCCGGCGGCGGCACTGTTCGGCGCGCTGTTCCTGCTGCTGTCGGATACGGTTGCGCGCACGTTGTTCTCGCCGGTCATACTGCCGGTGGGCATACTGACCTCCTTCATCGGCGCCCCGCTCTTCCTGTTCCTGCTGCTGCGGGGACTCGGAAAAAACTACTGGAACTGAAACCCGAAACATCAGCATGCACATTACCCTTCGCGATATCACCTTCCGCTACGAAAAGGACCCGGTCCTGAACGGGATCCATGCGGAGATCGACCGGGGGGACCTGGTGGCGCTGGTGGGACCGAACGGCTCGGGCAAAAGCACGCTGATCAAGTGCATCAACGGCATATTGACCGTCCGGGAAGGGGATGTGCTCATCGACGGGACCAGCGTGCGGTCCATCCCGGCGGTGGAACGGGCGCGGAAAATGGCCTACGTGCCGCAGACCGAGCAGAAAAGCGTGCCGGTGCAGGTGTTCGATGCCGTGCTGCTCGGGCGCAAGCCGTACATCCAGTGGCGGCCGTCGCGGTCCGACTACGACCGCACCGCGGAGATCCTGCGGCGTCTCGACCTGGAGGATGTGGCCATGCGCGAAGTGCACAAGCTCAGCGGCGGACAGCAGCAGCGCGTCTACATCGCCCGGGCCCTGAACCAGCAGCCCGATATCCTGCTGCTGGACGAGCCCACGGCCAACCTCGACCTTAAGTACCAGATGGAGACCCTGGAGCTGCT
>SKWQ01000213.1 GCA_007128855.1 Balneolales bacterium | reverse complement strand
GTGACGCGTCCAGGACCGCATCCACCCAGGCCCGATAACCATCTGACTGCACAAGTTGTCCGTACGCGTGGATATCATGCGGATGGTGCCAGCGCGCGGCCAGTGGTTTCAGCCAGAAGAAAGTGTGTGAGGATGGGCCGAGTCCAAGATAATTCTCATGGCTCCAGTACGCCGAGTTGTGCTCCGCCTCCTCGCCGGGAGAGGCGTAGTTGCTGATTTCGTAGCGGTGGATGTCATGGGAGGCGAGCGTTTCGCGGATCAGCCGGGCCTGTGCGGCCACCGATTCGTCATCGGCCGGTTCAAGGCGTCCCAATGCGGCCTGCTTGCCGAGGCGGGTGCGCGGCTCGATGGTCAGCGAATACGCCGATACATGCGGCGGGTGGTATGCCAGCAGCTTGTCCAGATCGTCCAGAAGCTGCTCCCGGGTCTGTCCGGGACATCCGTAGATCAGATCGACGCTGTAACTGGAAAACCCGGCGGCCGCCACCTGCTCCAGCGCACGGTGCGCCTGCTGCGCCGAGTGGGCCCGGTGCATGAATTCCAGCAGATCCGGCTGGAAGGACTGGATTCCCATGCTGAGCCGGGTGACGCCCAGGTCGCGCAGCCCCGACAGCAGCTCCCGGGTGACATCCTCCGGGTTGACTTCCACCGTGCATTCGGTCAATCCGGACAGGTCGAACCGTTGATGCAGCGCTTCAAAAATCCGCCTGGTTTGCGTTGCCGGGAGCCGTGAGGGGGTGCCGCCGCCGAAATAGAGCGTGCGTACCGGATCGCCGGGGAAGGGGGATCCGCCGCTGACCGGCACGACCGAGATCTCATGCACAAGCGCATCCACAAAAGCGGGGATCATACGGTCCCGGGTAACGAAATAGAAATCGCAGTAGGAGCAGGCCTGTTTGCAGAAGGGTATGTGGATGTAGATGCCGCTCATGGGGTGAAGTCGGGATTTCGGTCGGAAGGTATGCCGGGATTATTGGTCTGGAAGGGTTTGGCTGGGAAGGTGCCGCAGGAAAAATCAGTCGATGACCGGGTGCCACCAGGAGCGCAGCACATGCGCCGCGTTGCCGACGATGAACAGGAACGCTTCGCCGAACAGGAACCAGAGCCGGGAGGCAAGGGCGATGGTGGTGGCTTCGGCCACGCTGATGCCGAGCTGGTTGAGGTAGATCACGATCATGGTTTCGCGGACGCCGATGCCGCCGGGTGCGAAGAACGCCAGGATCCCGATGTTGGCGGCCAGCGGGAAGCAGAGGCCGGTCAGCAGCGGCACGTCATAGGGAACCAGCGCCTGCACCAGGAAGTAGAACCCGGCCGCCCAGATGCCCCAGTTGAGGATACTGTAGGGGACCACCCGCCGGATCATGTGCCAGTCGAGCGGCGTGATGTTCACCTCGCGCTTCATCAGCTTGGCCATGAGCCGGCTGATGATGTTGGGCAGCAGGTTGCTCAGGATCAGGGGTGTGGCGGCCAGCCAGATGACCATGCCCGTGATGCCGCCGATGGAGAAGTTGCCCGCCAGGTTGTATCCGATGAGCCCGATCAGGAATCCAATCCAGATACTGATGATCTGCTCCTTGAAGGAGAGCAGGGAAAGCGGGCCCAGATCGTGGCCGCTGTGCTTTTCGACGTAGGCGGAGCGTCCCAGCAGGATCCAGAGCCGGCCCGGGATGTATTTGCCGAAAATGGTGAGCCCGGCACTGGCCATGATGGCGCGCTTGCGGATATCACGGTACTCGGAGCCTAGCACCTTTCCCCAGCAGATGCTGTAGAACAGGAAGCCGGTCCACAGAAAGATCACCGAGTAGACCAGATAGGGAATGGAGTATACGACCGGCTTGATCAGATAGTCGGCAAAGTACAGCCCGACCGGCAGAAAAATCAGCGAGGTGTATATAATGATCTTGCTCAGGTGTCTGGAAAAAAACGCAGGCAAAATGGATGTGGGGTTTTGTTGGCTGTCAGCGCCGGTAAAAGGGGTTTTTGTCGTAAGTGTCCTTTTGCTGGTAGGCCCGGAGGTACGTCACGTAATTATCGGATGCCGTGACCAGCGAGGCGATTTCCTCATCGGTGAGCCGGCGCACCGGCCTGGCAGGTGATCCCATGCAGAGATAGCCCGAAGGCATGGTTTTGCCCGGCGGGACCAGGCTTCCGGCGGCGATCATGCAATCGGGCTCGATAACGGCATGGTCCAGGATGACCGACTGGATGCCGACCAGCACCCTGTCGTGGATGGTGCATCCGTGGATGACCGCTCCGTGTCCGATCGTGACCTGGTTGCCGATGCGGGTCGGTGCCGTCTGGTTCGTCACATGCACGCAGCAGTTGTCCTGTATGTTGGATCGTTCGCCGATATCGATGAAGTTCACATCGGCCCTCACGGTCGCCTGGAACCAGATGCTCGACTCCCGCCCGATCCGGACGTCGCCGATCACATCCGCGCTGGGAGCGATGAAACAGCTTTCATCGAACCCGGGACGGGCATTCAGGAATTCGTATATCATGGTTCGGAAGTGTCCGGTGGGATGGTTCGGTGCGCCCGCTTGCTGCCGCTTTGTAGGCGGAGTGATACCCGCCACGGCAATACGTCGCTTTTCAGTAAACGTTGGCAACCCTTGCCATAATCTGCAAAAAAACCATCCAAAAAAAGACCCCGATATTTCATTTTTTCAGATATATTGTCCTCAAACTGTGGCGAAAGTATTCCTGTTTTGCGCCAAAGCCGATCAATACGTATACTAGGCCCATTCATGTAAGCAAAGAATTTATGACTTCTTTTCTGGAATGGTTTGAATATCTCGCAGTGACTTTCGCGGATACGGCATGGGGGATGCCTCTTCTGGCCCTGCTGCTCGGGGGCGGACTTTATTTCCTGATCTATTCCCGTTTTGTGCCCTATCGGCACTTTGGCCACGGGTTGCAGGTGCTGACCGGAAAATACGAGGACCCGAATGCCGAGGGGGACATCAGTCTGTTCCAGGCGCTTTCCAGTGCCCTGGCCGCTACGGTAGGGATGGGGAATATCGGCGGGGTTGCCATCGCCATCACCATGGGTGGACCCGGCGCGCTCTTCTGGATGTGGATGAGCGCCATTGTGGGCATGGCCACCAAATTTTTCACCTGCACCCTGGCCATCATGTACCGTGGCAAGGACAGCAGCGGCAAGGTGCAGGGCGGACCGATGTACTATATCATGGAGGGGCTCGGAAAAAAATGGAAGCCGCTTGCCATCTTCTTTTCACTGGCCGGTCTTATCGGGTGCATGCCCATGTTCCAGGCCAACCAGCTAACCCAGATCATCCGCGATGAGGTGATGATCCCGGCCGGCATTGTCACCGCGGATGCCCATTTTTTGGGCGACCTGACCGTCGGCATCATCATCGTGCTTCTCGTATCACTGGTCGTACTGGGTGGAATCAAACGCATCGGCCAGGTGGCGGCCAGCCTGGTCCCCGTGATGGTAGTGGTCTATGTCAGTTCGGTCGTTTACATCATCATCAGCAATTTTGCGGATGTTCCCTACTATCTGAACCTCATCGTTTCCGATGCCTTTACGGGTAATGCCGTGGCCGGCGGTGTCGTGGGTGTGGTCATCATCACGGGGATCCGTCGCGCCGCCTTCTCCAACGAAGCCGGGATCGGGACCGAGGCAATGATGCATGGCGCCGCCCGGACCAACGAACCGGTGCGGGCCGGACTTGTCGCCATGATCGAGCCCGTGATCGACACCATCATCATCTGCACCATGACGGCCCTGGCCATTCTCATGACCGGGGTCTGGACCACCAGCGACGCCGACGGCGTAACCCTTACGGCTCAGGCATTCGGTGAAGCGATTCCGTCCATCGGTGTCTACATCCTGATATTCTGCGTGGTCATCTTCAGCATTACCACCATGTTCACCTACTCCTACTACGGCACCAAGTGCCTCGGATTCCTGATCGGGGCGGAGCGCCAGCACTACTACAACTACTTCTACATTTTCTCCATCCTGCTGGGATCCGTCGCATCCATCACGGCGGTAATCAGCCTGATCGACGGGATGTACGCCATGATGGCCATACCAACCATGACCGCCACCCTGCTCCTCTCACCCCGCGTCTACCGTGCCACCAAGGATTATTTTCGCCGGATGGACGAGGAGCGGAAGCAGGCGGACTATGTGAGCGAGGATGACGACTACTGATGTCCTGACAGAGGTCCCTTTTCAGGATGGGTACGATGACATGTGGCTCTACAGCCGCTTCCTTGAAGAGCTGAAAAAGCGGATACCGGACCCATCCTCCCGTATCATCGGCAGCAGCGAAGCCGGGAACCCGCTCCTGGGATTCACATTCGGCGACGGACCGGTCGTTGTGAGCCTGGTTGCCGGCGCCCATGCCGACGAGCCGGTGGGACCCAATACGCTGTACCGGCTCATCCTGGAGATGCTGGATCGCCCCGGTTCCTTCGGGAACCTGTTCCGCCGGTTCCGCTTTCTGCTGATCCCGCACCTGAATCCCGACGGGGATGCCGCCAACGCATCATGGATCACCCGCTGGCCGGAACCCGCGCCCTTCCTGGCCGGAATGAAACGCGAGCTTCCCGGCAGGGACATCGAATTCGGCTATCCCGGCATGCGTCCGGAAAACCGGTCCGCAACGGCTTTCTGGGAGCGGGAGGAGCCGGTCCACATCCACTTCAGCCTGCACGGGATGCAGTTTTCGGAGGGATTCCTGCTGCTGATCAACGACGAATGGGAGAAGCGCAGCCGGAGCTGGCGGAAGGCGTTCGCAGGTACCATGCACAAGGAGGGGCTGCATCCGCATGATCATGACCGTGGCGGGGAGAAGGGTTTCAACTACATGGGGCCGGGATTCACATCCACCCCGAAGGGAACGGCCATGCGGGAATACTTTTTTGGCAGGGGGGACGCGGAGACGGCCTCGCTTTTTCACAGCAGTTCGATGGAATACCACATCGGCAGGGGCCGGGAAACCGGTAGAAACACGGAAACGCTCTGCATGGTGACCGAGTTTCCACTTTTTCTGATGAAGACATCACCGCAGGATGGCGTGCCGGAGCACTATCTTGCGCTGAAGAAGGAATGGACGCGGCTTAAAGAAAGCTGGTCCCGGCTTGATGAGGGCGCCCGGGACCCGGAACCCGGCCAGGTGCGCCGGCTTGCATCACGGTATGACATCCGTCCTATACCGCTGGGGAAGGCAATGCGCCTTCAGCGGATGACCGTCCGCGGTGCCATGGACCTGGCGGAGCGGAGCGTTAAAAAAACAAGCTAAATCGATCCGGGCAATTGACATTAAATGAAAATATTCGGTTCTTCACATGAATAATGATCAGCCATAACCCATATCACCTAAGGACCAGCATCCGTCGTCGTTTTCGCCGTCGCATCACCGCCGGAACCTGTGAAGATTGTGTCTGATATCTCGGAATTTGTTAGTGTTTGAAAGGCAGGATCTTCACGGGTTCTGCCTTTTTTTTGTCTATTTTACGAACAGGTTCACCATAAACCATAAGCTGCAGCCGTCATGTTCAACCGGTTCGCCCCGGCCGTAACAGAGCGGCAAAACAGGTAAGATCATGAGTAATGCCATTGTCCTCGCGTATAGCGGGGGGTTGGATACCAGTTTTTGCATCCCTTATCTAAAGGAAAAGTACAAGACGGATGTCCACGCCGTGATTGTCGACTGCGTGGGACTGACGCGTACGGAAAAGGAAGCCATCCGCGACCGCGCCCTCAAGCTTGGTGCGGCCGAATTTGCCTGTGTGGATGGATTTACGCCTCTTTACGACCGGATACTCTCCCATCTGATAAAGGGAAACGTCCTTCGCGACCGAACCTACCCCATGTGCGTCGGTGCCGAGCGCTATATCCAGGCCGAAATGATCATGGAGTATGCCAGGGAGCAGGGGACCAACCGAATCGCCCATGGCTCCACCGGCGCCGGAAATGACCAGGTCCGGTTCGATGTGGCCCTGCTCAATGGAATCGATGATGCAGAGATCATAGCACCGATTCGCGACGAGGGGCTCACGCGGGAATTCACCACCGCCTATCTGAAAGAGCGGGGATTTGAAGTCCCGAAAAAGACCACGGATTACTCGATCAACGACGGGATCTGGGGAACCAGCGTGGGTGGGACCGAGACGCTGGTCAGCGATCAGGCCCTGCCGTTCGAGGCGTTTCCGCACCTCAAGCCGCCGCATCTGCTGGACGATGAGCCGGAAGAGATCACGCTTGATTTTGCAAACGGGCTGCCGGTTGCCATTAACGGACACCAGATGGATCCCGCTGCATTGCTGTCGGTCCTCAGGGAGTTCGGCCGTTATCACGGTATCGGCCTTGGCATGCACCTGGGCGACACCATTCTGGGGATCAAGGGGCGCATCGGTTTTGAAGCACCCGTGGCGCGCATCATCTATATGGCCCACCGTGAACTTGAGAAACTGGTCCTGAGCCAGGATCAGCGACAGATAAAGGACCAGTTGGGCGACCAGTACGGCGCCATGCTCCACGAGGCAAAATACTATGACCCGGTGATGCGCGATATCGAAGCATTCTTCAATTCCACACAGGCGCGTGTCTCCGGCGATGTCACCATCTATGCCTGCCGCGGCAGCATATTCCCGCTCAAGGCCTCCTCCCCGCACAGCGTCCTGAACAGCAGCGTCGCAAAATATGGCGAGGAATCCAGCGGGTGGGATGGTAAGGAAGCCAAGGCCTTCTCAAAACTGTATAGCATTCGTACACAACTCTACAAGAAAACACGGTAATACACGCCTTCGTATTCTAACTTATATGGGACTTAAAGAAATAAAAACGGATATCATCGCCTCAAGCTCGGCATCCGTCAAACTCGGCCATTCGGTGAAATTGGCTCCAAATATCGTAGCAGAAGAGGGTTATCTTGTTGCGGTAAGAACACTTGATACCAAAGACCGCTACAACGAGATCGAGACCAGCGATGGGGTTATCATCCCCTATGGCAAGGACCAGATCGTAGTCGGGGCGCTGGGCGAGCGGCAGGCGTTGCGCGGGTACAGCGGCATCATTCCCCGCTCCATAAAAAAGGGTGACATCCTTCATATCCTGAACATGGGTGGTATCGTCGGAAACTGTCAGTCGCCGCACCCCGATCACGGTCCCGCCATGCGGGTGGAGGTGCTCGGTGCCGTGATGATAGCCGATGGCGAGGAGGACCCGGGCATCTACAAGCACGCCTGTATCCAGGATTTTGCAATTGAGTGGGCCTACAACCTGACGGAAAGCGTCCCGCTGATTGCCGTGACCGGTACCTGTATGCATGTCGGAAAGACGATGGCCGCAACCATGATCGTCCGCCAGCTCTCCGCGCAAGGGTACAAGGTGGCCGCTGCAAAGCTGACCGGCGCCTCACTCATGCGCGATACGCGCGAGATGAAAGAGAACGGCGCCATTGCCTCGGCACATTTCGGCATGGCCGGACTCGTATCCACCACCGGAAAAAACATTTTACCGATGGCCAAAGGCCTGATCAGGCACCTCAATGAATTCAATCCGGACGCCATCGTGCTGGAGTTTGGCGATGGGATCATCGGGGCTTACGGGGTGGACAGCCTGCTCATGGACAAGGAACTCATGCAGTTTGCGCGCACCCATGTGGTGGCGGCGCAGGATTTCATGGGGTGTTGGTCCGCCGACCACTTCTTCCGCAAGCGGTACACCAGCGCCATATCCATCATCACCGGCCCGGTGACCGACAACCTTGTGGGGATTCAGTTCATCCAGAACACCCTGGGCATCCGTGCCGTCAACGCAGTGGCCGATCCGAAGAAGCTCGGGGACATGGTCGCCGAGATCACCTTTGCCGCACCCACCAAAAAGGAACCGTTTATATGAGTGAAACCATTTCCGTCTCGGTCGCAGGAGCAAGCGGATACACCGGCATGGAGGCGATCCGCATCCTGCTCGGACATCCGAAAACAGAACTGACCCGTCTCTATGGCAGCAAATCTGCCGGCAGCACGTTTTCCAGCCACTACAAGGGGATGGAAGAGCTTGTCGACCTTCCGATCCTGGCTTTTGAGGAGCTGGCGTCGGATGAGTCGGATGCGATTTTCCTGGGCCTGCCGCACGGCAAATCGGCCGAGGTGGCCAAAACGCTTTTCGATGCCGGATACAAGGGCCACATCGTGGATATGAGTTCGGATTTCCGGCTCCGTGATCCCGCGGCCTACCAGAAGTGGTATGGATGGACGCATCCACACCCCGAACTCATCGGCCGCTTTGTCTACGGCCTCACGGAATGGTACCGCAACGATATCCGCATGGCCGACCATATTTCGAACCCGGGATGCTTTGCCAGCGCTATCCAGCTTGGCCTGCTGCCGTTCGCCAAGGCGGGACTGGTGACCTCCTGTGATGTGACCGGCATTACCGGCTCCTCCGGCTCCGGGGCCTCCCCGTCGGCCGGGACCCATTTTTCCAGCCGGTTCGGCAATGTGAAGGCCTACAAGGTGTACGACCACCAGCACATCGGCGAGGTCAATCAGACCCTGGCCGACCAGCTGGGGGTATCGACGACGGAAGTCCGGTTCGTGCCGGTATCCGGACCTTTTGTTCGGGGAATCTGGATGACCCTGACATTCACGCTGGCTGAGGAAACGCATGCAGGAAACCTGCTGGAAGAGGAGTACTACAACGCACCGCTGGTGCGTCTGCAGGAGGGGCTGCCCGAGCTGAAGCAGGTGGTAGGCAGCGCCTTTACCGATATCGGCTGGGTGCAGCAGGGACGCCAGGTCGTCGTTGGGGTGGCCATCGACAATCTGCTGAAAGGGGCCGCCTCGCAGGCCGTCCAGAACCTGAACCTGATGATGGACTGGCCCGAGGAGACGGGACTGATGTTCCCACCCGCAATCCTGTAAGCGTTTCTGCGTACCAGTGGTTAGGTGAAAGCCGGCCACCTTCCGCTGTCATACGCGCCAGTATCATTTGCCGGCAGAATTATGATCGTTTCAGGCCGGGAGCTCAAAATACCATGACAACAACCCTGACAGACAGAACCGCACATTTCATCCACCTTTCCGATCGGGACGATTCCGACCTGCGGGATTTGCTGCGCAACGCCCGGACTCTGAAGGCGGATGATTTCCGCGAGCCGGTTGCCGCCGGCAAGACCATCGGGCTCATTTTCCTGAACCCTTCGCTGCGGACACGCATCTCATTCGAGACGGCCGCGGTGCACCTGGGGGCCGGCACCTCCATCATCCAGCCCGGACAGGGCGTGTGGACCTTTGAGACGCGCACCGGTGTGGTGATGGATGGGGACCGCACCGAGCACCTCAAGGAAGCGGTTCAGGTGATTTCACGCTATGTGGACATCATCGGGGTGCGCGCATTTGCGGGGATGAAGGATCTGGACGAGGATCTGGAGGACCGCCTGCTGGAGGATATCGTGCGTTATGCCACCGTGCCCGTCATCAACATGGAGAGCGCCAGGGAGCATCCCTGCCAGGCGCTGGCCGACGGACTCACCATGCTGGAGCGGTTCGAGGGTCATCCGGAGGGCCGGAAGTTCGTCCTGAGCTGGGCCCCCCATCCCAAGCCGCTGCCCATGGCCGTGCCCAACAGCGCACTGGAAATCGCCGCCCGGCTGGGGATGGACGTAACGCTTGCATGTCCACCCGAAATGAAACTGCCCGATTCGGTGCTGGACCAGGTTCAGTTGCATGCCGTGCACAACGGGGGGCAACTCCATGTGGAACACGATCAGAAAGCGGCTTTTCGGGACGCGGATATCATCTACGGGAAATCATGGGCCGCCCCGCTGGCATACCAGGACCCGTCCGCCGAAAACGAACTTCGCACCACCACATATGGCAACTGGACCATCGACACCAAGCGGATGTCCCTGACCAACGGCGCCGCGTTCATGCACTGCCTGCCGGTGCGACGAAATGTCGTTGTAACCGACAAGGTGCTTGACGGTCCCGGTGCCATCCATGTCGACCAGGCCGAGAACCGCCTGCATGTGCAGAAAGCAGTATTGATGAAACTGATGGGGTTGCAGTAATGAGTACCATACTGGTCAAACTGAGCGGTAATATCGTCGCCGATACCAATGCCCTGGGCAAACTGGCCGAGTATATCCATGCACTGCGGACTGATGGCACCCAGGTGGTGCTGGTCCATGGTGGCGGCAAGCAGATCAATGAGCTCAGCCGGAGGCTGGATCTGGCCGTTCACCAGGTCGCCGGCCGGCGCGTCACCAATGAGGACGCCCGCGAGGTGCTGCTCTACACCGTAGGCGGCAGGGCCAACCGGGAGCTGGTCGCATTTCTGCGCAACAACGATATTTCGTCGGTCGGTATCACCGGAATCGATGGTGAATTGACAACGGCATTTCGTCGTCCACCGCTTGACATCGACGGGGAACCTGTTGATTTCGGGTTGGTTGGAGAGATGGATTTGGTCGACCGGACACTCATAGAGCATTTGCTGAAAGGCGGATACGTGCCGGTCATCGGCTGTCTTACCTGGTCGCCGGAGGATGGCATTTTGAACATCAATGCGGACACGTTTTCCATCCGGATCGCCCTTGCATTGCAGGTGAGCGAGCTCATCATGCTCATGGATCCCCCGGCGGTGCTGGACGGCAATGGCAGGCCGGTGCCGGAGTTGCGCCGGTCTGACTGGCAGCGCGGGCTGCGTGAAGGCTGGATCACCGACGGCATGAAACCCAAGCTGCTCACGGCGTTTGAAGCCCTGGACAAAGGGGTTGCTTCCGTACTGCTGGCCAATGCAGACACCCTTGCCGCGGGCGGCGGCACCCGGCTGATGGCCGAAAATAACTGACAATCGTTACAGAAGCAGGATTACCGTTCCAGGCATGAAGAAAATCCATGAAATATCGGTCGCCGAGTTGCTGAAAAAGCTGATCCGGTTCCCCAGTATGAGCACGCATGAGCGCGATCTGGCGAACTGGCTTGAGGAACAGGTGTCTAAAACCGGATTGCTGGAAATCGAGCGGCACGAGGATAATCTCATGTTCCATCTGGGCAGCGGGCGTCCGTGGCTGTTCCTCAATTCGCACTCCGACGTGGTGCCGCCATCCGCCAGGCATGTCGGCAAGCCCTTTGAGCCGGTGGAAAATGACGGGCGCATCTACGGGCGGGGGAGCACCGACGCCAAGGGCTCGGTGAGCTGCATGCTCATGGCCCTGCTGAATCTGGCAAGAACCGGATACACACCGCCCGGACGCGTGACCCTGGCCGTAACGGTGTGCGAGGAGAGTGCCGGTGAGAACAACGGCATGTTCCGGCTTCGGCAGAAAATCGAGCGTCCGGATGCCGCGCTGATCGGCGAACCGACCGAACTGCACCCCTGCGCCGCACAAAAAGGGCTGCTCATCCTCAAGCTGGAAACGGAAGGCGAGGCGGGACATGCCGCCCGTGTGAACGGACCCAATGCCATATACGGGATGGCGGCCTGCCTGGAAAAGATGCGGGACATCGGCTTCCCGGAAACGAACCCTTTTATAGGCGCCACCCGCATCACCCCGACCACCATCGAAGGCGGCACGGCACGCAACGCCCACCCAGACTCGTGCACGGTCTTTGTGGACATCCGCACGATTCCGGAAGTGACCAATGAAACGATCATCGAGCGGTTCCTGCAGGATCTTGGCATCAGCATCAGCGTGTTCAGCGACCGGTTCGTGTCCACCAGCACCGACACGGGCCATCCTATAGCGAGGGCTGCGAGGGAAGTTACGGGCAACCCGTTTTTCGGGTCCCCGACGACATCGGACTGGGTGTTCCTGGCGGATGTGCCGACGATCAAGATCGGTCCGGGCAACAGCAGCGATTCCCATACGGCCAACGAATCGATTGCCGTATCCCAGCTGCAGGAAGGGGTTTCGGCCTACGAACAGATCATCCGCCGCTATTTTGAATTGCAAACGTAATGCTTGACCAAAATTACTTGACGGAAGCTTTTGTGACATCAACCCGATGATACCCGGACCCAATATGACCCCCTGCATGAAAGCATCATTTGACGAAAAAAAATAATGAAATGTCCATGACCGGGCATGGCCCTGAACACACAGGAGCATGATTATCATCGTCATGGACATTCTATGTGACCATATGAATCCAAAGTTTTAAACACATGAAATGTCCATGACCGTAGCCCGGTCACACATGAGCATGATTAAAAGTGTCATGGTCATTCTATGTGACCTTAGAAATCCAAAGTTTTAAACACATGAAATGTCCATGACCGGGCATGATCCCGGACACACAGGAGCATGATTATAATTGTCATGGACATTCTATCTGACGATATGAATCAAAAATTATAAACAGATGAAAACCTTGTGGCAAAAAAACAAGGGTGACGATGGCGCGGCCAGCGGACCGGACCGCACCTGGTTCTACCGTTTTACGGCTGAGGAGGACCGCGAGCTCGATCGCCGGCTGGTCCCGTACGATATCCTCGTCAACCTGGCCCAGGCGCGGATGCTCCTGCGCATCGGCGTTTACGAGCAGGAGGGGTTCGGCCGGGTGACCGAAGCGCTCCGGCAGGCCTGGTCGCAATGGAGCAACGGCGAATTTGATCTGGGGCCGGACGACGAGGATGTGCATTCGGCCGTGGAGCGGTTCCTGACGGATAAGGCGGGACAGGAAGGCGCGCGCATCCACACCGGCAGGTCGCGCAACGATCAGGTACTGGCCGACATGCGGCTCTATATGAAAGATGCGATCCTGGAGATCGCTGCAGTGTGGGTGGATGTGGCGGACCGCCTGGCGGAAATTGCCGGTCAGAACAAAGGGGTTTTCTTTGCCGGACTCACCCACACCCAGCCGGCCATGCCTCATTCGGCCGATGCGTGGGCGGCGGGTTATTATGACCTGCTTAAAGCGGATCTGGCGGCGCTGCGCAGGGCGTATGAGCTGATCGACCAGTCGCCGCTGGGCAGCGCGGCGGGTTACGGTGTGCCGCACATCCCGGTCGACCGGGAATATGTGGCGGAATCACTTGGCTTTGCCGGAGTGCAGGAGGCGGTGGCCGCTTCTCAGTTGTCGCGCGGACGTTTTGAGATGCAGCTGGCGGATGCACTGACGTACGGCGCGCTGACGTTCAACCGGATGGCGGCCGACGTGGTGCTGTTCATGCATCCGTCGCTGGCGCTGGTCACGCTGAGCGAAGACCAGGTGTCCGGAAGCAGCATCATGCCGCAAAAGCGCAACCCCGATGCATGGGAGCTGATCCGCGGTGCCTACCACGGGCTGACATCCACCCGTACCCATCTCGCCGGTGTGCCGGCCAACCTGACCTCGGGCTACCACCGGGATCTGCAGGTGGTCAAAAAGGGTATCATGGCCGCGCTGGAATCGTCCCGGATGCTGGCGGAGGCGGTCCATCATGCCCTCGCCGGACTCGCCTTCGACCCGGATGCGGCAAGCCGCACGCTCACGCCGGAGGTATTTGCCACCCACGAGGCCAATAAGCTGGTTTCGGAGGGCGTGCCGTTTCGTGAGGCGTACCGCAAGGTAGCCGCGATGGTTGACGAGGCCCGGAATGATGATGCCCGGAAAGGCAAGTCCTCACAAGATGCGGCCGGATCATTAGCGTCCGCCCCCGCCCCCGGCACCGGCACCGTCCCCGACCAACTGACCACATCGTATCACCACAGCGGGGCACCGGGCTCCGGACTGCCGGAAGCCCTGATCCGCGAGGTGGATGGCATGCGTGACTGGACCGGGCAGCAGAAGGCCCGCATGGAAAATATCAGAAACCACCTTTTGGGAACGGAACAATGATGAAAAATCAATTGTGTCCATCCCGGAATAAAAGTATCATTCAGAAAAAGGAAGAAGGAGCGAACTTATGTCAGACAAGATAAAAAACAGGTTCCAGGCCACATGCCTGGGTGCGGCCATCGGAGAGGCCATCGGCATGCCGGCAGAGGAGATGAAACCGGAACAGGTGGCAACCGCTTTCGGAAATATCGACGGTTTCCGGGACCGGCCCGAAGCAGAGGATTTCAGCCCGGTTGCAGCGGGGCACTCCGCGCGCCAGACGGAAGCCATGATGTCGGTGCTTGCCGCGGCAACGCCGCTTCCCGACCTGCAGGAGTTCGCTTTCACGATCAAGCAGGCACTGAACAAATATCCGGAAAAGTGGCCAAAATCGACCACATTTGCCTGGCCGCCCTTTCCTGATGGCGGACACTACACGTTTTCCTTCGCCATACCCGCAGCACGCCTTCTCAAGGAAGGGCGGGTCTCGGTACCGGACCTGATCACGTGGATGCAGTCACTGACCCCATCCTCAGTGGTATGGCAGCAGAGCATCTGGCTCTACCTGCGCCTGCTCGACTATCTGTACGGCATCGAAAAACAGGATTTCGATCCCGACGAATTTCTCGAAAACGCCACCAAATTCATCCTGGAAGCCGAACGGCACTTCCCCGGCGACTACAAGATCCGCAGGCGCATGCAGGTCACCGAGCCGATGATAGACGAGCCCCTTGAGGCTATCGCCAAATCGTGCGGCGGGGTGAGCAAACTAGCAGAGGACATGATCACCTTCGTCGGCGCCGTATTCCACCGGCACCACGACGACTTCAAGGCGGCCGTCACGGCGGCAGCCAATCTCGGCGGGGCCAGCGAGGCCTCGTGCTTCTATCTGGGCAGTCTCTTCGGGGCCCTTGGCGGCAAGGAATCCCTTCCCGAGGATTGGCTCCAGGGCTACAAGGAGCGCGCGCGGGTGGAAGCCGCACTCTCAACTTTCGAAGAGCGTGCCGGAAAAACCGCATAGCAGGGAAGACGACCCGCGCATCATCCCGCCGGAAGTCCTGCTGCAGGCCTATGCCCAGGGGATTTTTCCCATGGCGGATTCGCGGGACGATCCCGAAATCAACTGGTACTCCGCGCGCCGTCGGGGCATCATTCCGCTCGGGGAATTCCACGTCTCCCGTAAAGTGCGCCGTCTCATCCGCAAAAAACAGTACCGCTGTTCCATAAACGAAGATTTTCGCGGCGTAATGGAGGGCTGCGCCGACCGCGAGACGACCTGGATATCCGACCGCATCATCACCTCCTTTGAGGCATTGCACGAGCTCGGGCACGCCCATTCGGTGGAGATCTGGCAGGAGGACAAGCTGGTCGCAGGACTTTACGGCGCCTCCCTGCGCGCGGCATTCTTTGCCGAATCGATGTTCCAGAGAGCCCCGGAGATGGGGAAAGTGGCCCTGTTTCATTGCCATCAGGTTCTTGTGGATGGAGGATACCGGCTTTGGGACGTCCAGTTCCACACCCGGCACCTTGCCCGGTTCGGTTGCCGCGAGGTGACCGCCAAAGAGTATCGCCGCCTGCTGACAAAAGCCCTGGAGCTGAATGCACGGTTTGCCGGCTCGGAAGGGACCTTTTAGGGATTCTGTTACGGAAACATTTATTTTCGTATCTTCAATAATACGCCTTCATTCGCCCTCATTGCTGAACGAGACTGCACATATCCTCCCATCCCGGAAGAGTATCCATACCAATTAAGAAGACATTGAATACAGAAACTTTTACTGATCTTGGAATCAGTGCGCCCATCCTCAAAGCGATACAAGAGATGGGTTACGAAGCCCCTACGAAAGTCCAGGCCGCCGCCATCCCGACGATCCGAGAGGGGCGCGATGTGGCCGGACAGGCACAGACAGGCACCGGCAAAACCGCCGCCTTCGCCATTCCGCTGCTGGAAAACATCGACCCGAAACTGCGGACGGTCCAGGCCATCGTAATGTGCCCAACCCGCGAACTGGCCGTGCAGGTGACCGGCGAGATCATCAAACTCGCAAAATACATCGGCGGCATCCACGCCACCCCGGTGTATGGCGGCCAGCCCATCCAGCGGCAGATCAAGCAGATAAAAGACGGGTCGCAGATTGTGGTGGGAACGCCCGGACGCGTGATCGACCACCTCAAGCGCGGCACACTGTCGCTGAACCTGCTGAAAATGGTTGTGCTGGACGAGGCCGACGAGATGCTCAACATGGGTTTCCGCGAGGATATCGAGGAGATCCTCAGCTATACGCCGGAAGACGTGCTCCGGCAGACAGTCATGTTTTCGGCCACCATGTCGCCGGAGATCCGCAAGATCATGGCCAAGTATTTCAACGACCCCGTCACCGTAACGGTAGAGGGAAAAACCCCGTCGGCTGAAGGGATCACCCACTATGTCGTTGAAGTGCGCGACTCCATGCGGACCGAAGGCCTCTGCCGGCTCCTGGATCTGCACAACTATTCCCTGTCGCTGGTGTTCTGCAACACAAAACGGACCTGTGACTCGCTTGTAGAAGAGATCCGTTCGCGCGGCTATGCCGCGGACGCACTGCACGGGGACATGACCCAGCATGTGCGTGACAAAGTGATGCGCTCTTTCCGCGAGGGGCGGATCGAAATCCTGGTAGCCACCGATGTGGCTGCGCGCGGACTCGATGTGGAAAATGTGGATGCGGTGTTCAACTACGACATCCCGCAGGATCCCGAATATTACGTGCACCGGATCGGGCGGACCGGCCGGGCCGGAAAAACAGGCGTGGCCTACACGTTTGCGACCGGCCGCAAGTACCGGAATATCCGCTATATCGAAAACAAGCTCAAGATGACCTTCCCCGTCCTGCCCCTTCCTTCCATGAAAGAGGTGGCGGCATCGGCGCGTGACAGCATTCGCGACGAGGTGCGGGAAGTGCTGGAATCGGGTGGACTACGGCCGTATGTCGAGCAGGTAGAGGCTATTGCAGAGGAAGGATTTGCATCCGTCGAGGTGGCCGCCGCCCTGTTGAAGATGCAGGAGGGATCGGCCATGACGGACCGTTACCGCGGCCGGGATGCCAGCGGCGGCGACGAGTCCGGGCAGAAGCCGCAATCTGCCCGCAAGCCCGGCTTCCAGCGCAAACCGGAATTTAAACGCAAGCCCAGGACCGGCGGATATGATCCGGAATCCGGCGGCAGGCCGGCAACCGGAGGCGACCCGGAATACTGGGAAGCAGGGGAATCTGACAGACCACAGGGGAAACCCGGCAGGCCGGACAGAAAAGGCAAAGCGAAAAAAGGAACCGCGTTCAAAAAAGCATCGAAGACCTCGAAGAGCTCTTCGAAAGGCAAAAAAGAACCGTTTTACGCCCCGTTTGTCAAGAAAAAGAGCGCCGGTAAAAAAGGTCCCGGAAAGCGCCACGAAGATTGAAAAACTTCCTTATTTCACCACGGTCATTTTGCGGTTAAGTACCGTTCCGCCCGCTTCCAGACGGTAGATATAGACGCCGCTGGATAGTGCGGAGGCATCGAAAGTCACCGAATGCACACCGGCCTGGTGGACCCCGTCCGCCAGTTGGGCCACCTTCCGCCCCAGCAGGTCATACACCGTAAGCGTGACGTGCTGCTCGGCATTCAACTCCCAGAGGATCCGGGTTTCCGGATTAAAGGGATTGGGGTAGTTCTGGTGAAGTTCCATCCGGTCAGGCAGCTCAAGCCCCCCTTCCGCCGAGGTTTCGGTGACGGCGCCAAGGAACGCACCGGTGACCGCATCCACCAGATAATTGTAGAACTGGTGGTAGACACGTTCCCACTGTTCGTTGAACACCTCGATGCTCACCTCCAGATGCCAGAACGGATTGGAATCCTCGTCCAGAATGTCCGGGAACATGGTGTAGCCGCTGTGGAGATTGTAGTTGATGCGACTCTCAGCATCCGGTGGAGCCTGCTCGAGCTGTTGCCGCAAACCGGCATCCAGGGATGTGGTGAGCGCATGCTCCGAGCCGTATTGAATGCCGATGGGCCTGAAATGGCCGGGAGGCGGACGGTCCTCTTCAGGGATGTCGCTCAGCGGGAAATAGTTGCGGCTGTAGATTTCCCCACCCCGTGTCAGGAACATGTATACAAACTCCTCATCAAAATCGAACCAGACGGCCATCCACTCTTCGGATTTGCCTGACGGCATGGCCGGAAGGGCGAGGTTTTCCTGGCCGAACGCCTGGATCAGCGCTGCGTCCTCGTTGGTGTCCAGCATCTCATCCGATATGCGGGAGTATGCGGACAAGAACTCAACGGACTCTAGGTCATCTTCACTGGTGAAAACCAGCTTGGCGAGCAGGTTGCCGGTGATACCGTCGATCAGGAAATTGGACTCCACCCAGACGGACTGCTCCCCATCGTCATCCCACGCGTGTCCATCGAAGAGCAGATCCCAGAAGACAGGGGATTCGGAATCAAGCAGGCCGGGATAATCAAAGAAAAAACCGCCCAGGTTGTAATCCAGCGCAAACCAGCCATCCAGCCTTGTGATCTGGAGCAAGTCGTCCAGACCATTTGTCAGGGCGGTTGCAAGTGCCGACTGGCTGTTGATGAAATCATCCGGAATGGACTTCAGCTCGGAAAGTGGTATTGGCGGGAGTTCCTGCGGTGGGAAATCCCGGATGTCGATGGCCTCGTACTCAACGACCTCGCCACCCACCACCAGCGCGAAATGCACCAGGGAGTCGGCATCGTTCAGGAAGGCGGCCTCCCAGAAATGGCTTTTCCCCGTCGGGACAACCACGTCCTGTTCGGCCGTCTGCTTGAAGAAGTGATCCTCAAACAGGCTGGAATCCTCTCCGTACAGGTTGACCGGCCGGGCGTCCGGATCCTCATCGGCCATGAAGGCAATGGCAACATCCATCCCCTCCCGGGCATCGATCGGATCGGTCAGGCCAGTGATGGCACCAGTGTGTTTTTTCCGGGTCAACCTGGGCTCCGCGAACGGGCTCAGTGACCGAAGTCCAATAATTCGTCCTGCGTCACTTTCGGACATGCCGTGCAGGCTGCCCAGGCTCTCCGGCACGGATGGCATGGCAGCGGCATCTCCCATGCTCCCGGGACTGGCCGGGTTCGTCGTGACAGATTGTGCTTGCAGCCCGGCAGAAAACAGGACCAGGAAGCAGATCATTAGAATGGAATGGCAGTATCTGCCGGCTGGCTGCCGGACAGGAATGGTATTGTCAGGTTTCATGGCAAATAAGGTTGGTTGGATGTGCGTCGTATGGGCTCCCCAAATAATCATTCCCATACATCAGGGGTAACAATCCCTGATGTCAGCCAATGTAATAAAAAAGCACGTGTCGTAAAATAGTGTAAATTTCCGGGGGGGGGATGGGGACCTACCAGGGCAGGCGTTCCGGCATGTCGGCAACGATAAAGGCCATCACGGCGACGGCGGCAACGCATTCGGCCACTTCGTCCGGATCCAGTTTGTCGATAGTGTCCTTCAGCGAGTGGTGGTACCAGAAATATTTGTCTATGACCACGTCCAGACCCATGATAGGCATCCCTTCGCGGTAGAGCGGACCGATATCCACGGTGCCGTAAGAACCTTCGCGCAGGTGCAGGTCCCGCATGGGCGACATGAGTTCGGCGATCGGCTTGAGCATTTCATGGGCCTCCTCTGATCCCTGGAAGCCGTATCCAAGCGGCTCAAACACACCAAAATCGACCTCGAAAGCCAGCTGGTGAAGCTCCAGTTCGCCATTTTCGATCACCTTGTCGCGATAGGCACGTCCGCCCATCACCCCGTTCTCCTCATTGGTCCAGAAAACGAGCCGGATGGTGCGTTTGGGCTGGAGGCCCATTTCGTGGATGAGCCGCAGCGCCTCCCATGTGACCACCACGCCGCTGCCATCGTCCATGGCGCCGTGACCGACATCCCACGAGTCGATATGCCCGCCGATGACCACGATCTCCTCGGGAAATTCCGATCCCGGGATCTCGGCGATCACGTTGCGTGAAATCGCCGGTTCATCTTTCAGTTCCGCTTCCATGTACAGGGTCACGGTGGCAGGGTCGCCGCGCTGGTCGAACCGGTGCAGCAGCATGGCGTCTTCGGCTGAGATGGAGGCAATCGGGATGCGGGGAACATCGCCGGAGTAGCGGGTCATGCCGGTGTGCGGATGTCCCATGGAGTTGGGGGATACGGCACGGATAAGTGCGCCGACCGCACCATGCTCGGCGGCCCTGTCGGCACCCCAGACGCGATACTGCACCGACTGTCCGTAATCGTGGAACGGCTGGTTGTAGATCACGATTTTGCCGGGAACCTCTTCGCGCCGCTCCTTGAGTTCCTCAAAGCTTTCCACGACAACGGTTTGTGCGGTCAGTCCGTCGGATGGCGTGCGGATGCTCCCGCCGAGTCCAACCATCGGAAGGTCTTTTTCGTAAGGGTGGACCAGCCTGGCATACTCGTTTCCACGGACCCAATGAGGCACTTCCACATCCTGCGTGCGTATCACCGGAATGCCGTCACGCTCAAGTTCTGCAAGGGTCCAGTCGATCGCATCCTCAAGCATTTCCGAACCGCTGAGCCGGTGCGGGAAGTAGTCGCTGAAGTAGGCCAGCCGGTCATAGGCGCGGTGCGTGGAGGTCGCCTGGCGGATGATCTCCGAGGCGATTTCCTCATACTGCTGCCGGATGTCGGTCTGCTCCGAACGTTCCGTTGCGGACAGGGTGTCCGGTGTGATCAAGAGCGATGTTGACAGGATTACCGAAAATGCAAGGTGGAGCAGAAGGGTGGCCGGGGTGCGGGGGGATGATATTCTCTCCGGACAGGGCGGATTGGTGGTTGAACGATGGGTCATTATGGCAAAAAATGGTGGTAATTGACGGTGACACAGCCCTAAAAATACGACACTCGCGGCAAATTCAAAGCATTTTGCGTTGCGTACCATTTTGCATTGCATACCTTCAGCGGGAACCATTTCAGAAAACGATATCTTGTAGTATCGGTCCGGGCTTTTTCATGCATTCTCCTTCATCCCGGTAATCCGTAAGTTTCCGGAGGGGGGCCGGATGGTCTTTCCGGCACGTTGCATCATTTACCCAGCACCAATTCCGATTATACTTTCACGATGAAATCATCCCGCCATTATGACTTTATCATTGCCGGAGCCGGTGCCGCCGGACTCAGCCTGGTGTGGAACATGCTTCAAAGGAAAGAGCTTCACGGACGCACGATCCTGCTGGTGGACCGGACCCTCAAACCTGTGCGCGACAAGACCTGGTGTTTTTGGGATGACAGCCATATTCCCTTCGAGGACCTTATCCACCACACATGGAACCGCCTGGAAGTCCGGGCCCGGGACTCAGTTTTTTCGGAAACGCTTCAAAATTACCGGTATCACTGTGTGAAGAGCGACGAATATTCCGGCAAAATACTGGATCTGGCCGGGCGGAGTCCTGACATCACCCTGCTGGAGGCGGACATCGACGGCTTTGCGTTTGAAAGTGGTGTTGCTGAGATGAAAACATCGGAAGGTCCGTTCACGGCCACACATATATTCCAGAGCGCCCTGCGTCCGCCCGG
>SKWQ01000047.1 GCA_007128855.1 Balneolales bacterium | reverse complement strand
TCGGCGGCCTTACGGGTGTCTTCGTAGGGTTTGGTGATCCAGTCCGGATTGATGGCATCGGTGAACTCCTGTCCGAAACCGGACGACCCATGGAAATTATGCCATGCCGTGACATAACCCCAGGAGGCGAAGGTCTGGGCATTCCAGCGGAAATGGAACCCGTCGGTGATGCCGCTGTGCGGTCCCCCGTGGATCAGCAGGAAGAGCGGGTACTTTTTTGTCTCGTCGAAGCCGGGTGGATAGTGGACCCACATCTGGATCTCCTGCCCGCCGTAGCCTTCGTAGGTGACCGATTCGTAGGTTCCCATTTCCACCCCGGCCAGGATGTCGTCATTGCGGGTATCGAGCCGGCTGACCGAGCCGTCCTCCGTGTCGATAAGGACCACCCTGGGCGGATACATGAAGCTCTGGTTAAGTCCGGCAAGCACACCGGTGCGCGACACGCTCAGCGACATGAAGTCGGTACCGGATGTGACTGGACGCACCTCGCCGGTCTCGGCGCTGATGGCGTAGACCCGGCGGGTGCCGGCATCATCGATGGCTCCGAACAGGTGGTATCCGTCAGCCGACCATACCAGTCCGTCGGCCGACCGGTCCCATTCTTCGGTGAGCACGGTCCGCACCCCGGAATGGACGTTGTAGAGTGCAAGCCGCCGGGTGTCTGCGTAAAAACCGGAGATGCGCTGCTGGTTGTAGGCGATCACCGATCCATCCGGACTGAAGATCGGGCTGCTGTCCGGTGCGTCGTTGTCCGGCGTGATGTTTTCGGCCGTTCCGGATCCCGGGGAAACCAGGTAAAGATCCATTTTCGGGTTGGTGTCGTCCCGGTTGGTGTCACTGGAAAAAACGACAAGGGACCCATCCGGGGAGACATCATAGCTGCCGGTTCCCTGGGACGAGCGCGGCAGCTCACGGCCGGTCGGCAGGGTCACGGGTTCAATACGGTTATTGGCGACCATGGAACCTTGTCCATCCCCATCGGCACCGGGTCGGCCGCTTTCAAAGAGTGCGTCGCGCACCGGTATGCGGTAGACGTGCGCCTGGCGTTCTTCTTCAAGCCAGTGGTCCCAGTGACTGTAAGGCAGCTCATTCCATATACGAGCGGAAACATGGGATGAGGAACGCCGGTCCAGCTCTTCCTTCATTTTCTCCCAGTCCTTATCCGGCCACACTCGGCTGATGAAGTAGATGTGGTCCCCTGACCATTTCGGGGCGCTCACACCGGTCGGCACGCCGGTCAGCCTCAGGGCTTCTCCCGGCTGCGTGACCGGGAGGATGTAGATCTGTGACGCATTGTCATCATCACGGCGGCTGACAAAGGCCAGATGCGTGCCGTCCGGACTGAAGACAGGCTGGCCGTCTGCCGATCCGTGGCGGGTCAGGGGCCGCTCAACAGAGCCGTCGGCGGCAAACAGCCACAGGTCGGTGTGGCTTTTGTCGTCGTCAACAGTGTAGCGCGTGACGGGTGCCACGACCCATTTGCCATCAGGGGAGATCACCGGAGAGCCGATCCGTTTCATCTCCCAGAGCCGCTCGACGGTGAGGTAGTCCCGGTTTTCAGCATTTTGTTCGTTCGTAGCCGTTCCGGTCGCGGCGCAAGCTGTTCCTGACAAAAATTGCAGAAGGAACAAACAGCAGGTAAATGAATAAAATCTCATGATATCTTTGTTTTTTTGTTATAGTGTGACGGCGACAGACAAGACCGCTTCAGGCTTTTGGATAGCCGGCCGCCCAGCGCAGGCATCTGTGAAAAATATCCACCGGCTGGCAATACATCATCGGACATCCGCCCTCGATGACCGAAATCCCGCTTTCCCGGGCCATGGCTGCTGCCTCCTCACTGAAACTGCCCTGACCGATGGAACGGTGGAACCAGACCAGGCGAACTCCGGCCTCACGGCACTGCCCGATGAGTCCCGGGGCCTGGTCAGGATGCGTGGCAATTACAAGCCCTTCCACCTGTTCCGGAAGTGAGGCCAGATCGGGATAGCACGGATCCCCTTCCACCTCGGCGGCATTCGGATTCAGGGAGAACACCCGGTAGCCCGTCGCACGCAGTTTCTTGTAGATCGCATTGGCAGGTGCGTCACCTTTCCGGGACACCCCGGCCACGGCAATCCGTTCCAGGGCAAGGAAGTCACTGATTGGTTCTTTCATGGCTGTTCATCCTGCGGCTGATGGAGAAATTTTAATGTCCCATCTGATCGATCTGCACTCAGGTGGGATTTCCCGGGTGCTATCTTTTAAAGACTTCTGCATCGGGAATATCCATTGAAAGTATCGATTTTTGGACATATTTCAATAATCCGGGGAAAGAACGGCCCGGGCTTCGTCGGAACAGATGTCCGTCCGGATGTGTTAAGGCATTGTAACCACTAAAAATAAACCGGGATACGTGATGATTATGAACGACAAATTTGCATACTCGCTGACAGGTACACTTATGGTACTTGTGATTCTTGCAACCTCATGGAACACTTCAGAAGCACGCGTGGCAGGCGACAATAACAGGGACAGCTGGACATCCAACAGTCAATATACCGACCTGCGTGTCACAAAAGTTACCGGCGGTCTCGAGCACCCCTGGGCGGTCGCATTCCTGCCGGACGGGCGCATGCTCGTCACCGAACGGCCGGGCCGCCTGAACATCATCCAGAATGGTGAAATCCAGCGTGTCGACGGCCTGCCGGAGATCCATGCGCGGGGACAGGGCGGCCTGATGGAGGTGGTACTGCATCCGGAGTATGAAGCCAACGGCTGGATCTACCTCACCTGGTCAAAGCCCGACGGTGAAGGGCAGACAGCAACTGCTTTGGGCCGGGCCCGACTTGACGGCCATTCCCTGGTCGATTACGAGGAGTTGTTCGTGCAGGATCGCTTTTCGAGTCCGGGACGCCATTACGGCTCCAAGCTTGCCTGGACCCCGGACGGCAAATTGCTGATGAGCATTGGCGACCGGGGCACCGATCCCCCGCGCGCCCAGGACCTGATGGACCACGCCGGCACCCTGCTCCGGCTCAACGATGACGGCACCGTTCCGCAGGACAACCCGTTCGTGGGTGACGACAATGCCCTTGACGAAATATTTTCCTATGGCCACCGCAACATCCAGGGACTGGTCGTCCATCCTGAAACCGGTCAGATCTGGGCCACGGAACACGGTCCGCGGGGTGGTGACGAGCTTAATCTGCTGGAAGCCGGAAAAAATTACGGCTGGCCGGTGGTCACACTTGGCCTGAATTACCGGGACCAGCAAGAGTTTCCGCATTCGGAGGCGCGAAGGAAGGAGGGCATGGTGGATCCGGTGTATGAGCTGTTGCCAACCCACGCACCCTCCGGTCTTGCCATCGTGAACCCCGGTCATTTCACTGCCCGCTGGGATCATAACCTTCTGGCCGGTGGATTGCGGGCAGAACGGATCCGACGCCTGGTGGTCGACAATCCGGATGGGTTCTATGAAGTGATCCATGACGAGGAGCTGCTGCTCAAAGAGATAGGGCGAATCCGCGATGTCCGCATCGGTCCGGACAACAACATCTACATCGTGAACGATGCCCGTGATGGCGCTCTGTGGAAGGTAGCACCTGCTAACTGACAAACGGGGCGTAGCCTTGTCGGGATCAACCTGTCGGCGGCGGCGCGCAACTATCCGTGGCCAACTTTTCGTGAGCAGCCTTTTAGGGCGGCACCTTTCGGGCCACCTATCGTGGGCAGCCGTTGCGGCCGGCCTGTGTCAAGGGGCAACGGTTATGATGTTGTAAAGCCGACCGTCCACTTCCTCCGTTTGTGGATTTTCCGGATCCGGGGTGAATACGCCATCGACATACAACCGGTATCGGTGATCACCGGGTCCGGCCGTGAATCCCCTGCTCCATTTTCCATCAATTTGATACAGTGGCGTTCGTCCCGGCAGTGAGAATTCGCCCACAAGCGTTACGCCTTGCGCGTTCGGGAATGCCCTTTTGATAACGATGTCGCCAGCCAGAAAACGCTCTCCAGAGGGCCCATCGAAGCCGATTTCCCGTGCCAGTTCCCTCTCAAGATCATATCGGCTGAGTTGCCGTTTCTGGATCATCCCGTTCCTGTCGATGAAAAAAGTAGACGGGAACCCGTTTATATCCCATTCCGTCAGGATCGGATTATCACTCCCAAACCCTTCCAGTATCTGCGGCCAGGCAATCTCTTTGTCCCTAAGAAAAGCTTTCACGGCCGCCTCGGTGTCATAAGCTACGCCGATCATTTGGAAGTCGCCCGTCCCACCAAAAATTCGCCATGCCTCCTCAAGAAATGGAAGGTCTTCCACACAAGAGGTGCACCAGGTCCCCCAAAAGTTCAGATACACCCAGGATCCTCTCAATGCACAAAGGGACACATGCGCACCATCGTGTTCATGGTTGAATGCGGTTGCCTCCAGCACCGGGACATGGTAACCCGCCTGGGTTCCCGGTTGATGCGCCAGATCCGGTTCGTGTACCAGCCGGATTTCCGACCCGTCTGCTGAAACCCAGTCAAATCGATAGGGTTTGTTACCGAGGCAGACATTCTCGCCCAGCTGGATGAGCTGGTCCTCTTTCAGCCAGATCCCGTCCCTGTGCTGCCCGGCATAAAGATAGGTCGTCTCAGGATGGTACATGCCCGCAGTGAAACGGTTGTTCATATAGATGTGGAACTCCCTGTCGCTGAGAATGAGCTTGCCCTCGCGGTGGGAGTAGGTGCCGACAACCAGCGTTGGCCGGTCATCCTCGAGGGATCCGAATGGTACCGGACCGCTCATGCGGTACCAATCGGTGACGCTGATGATCTCCTTACCGTCAAAAAGTTCAAATGCAACGGGACGAACAACCATGGTTTCCCGGTCCCTGCGCGGATTGCCTGATGCCGGGTCAGGAAGGGGAACCGGTTCGACGCCGGTCAGGTCAATGATTGCGCGGCCATCCGCTCCCCGGTATGCTCCACCGGAATGGATGATGGCCATGCGCTGTCCGTCATCCCCGATGCCGGTGCCGACCGTGACATACGTATCCACGAAGGAATCCGTCAGACGGGTGGTGTCGACATCCCGGCTTCGAAAGGCATCACGCACCATATCACAATCGATCAGACCGGCCAGGCATGATTGCCAGGCGTGCTGGACGAAGTCCATCATTTCCACCTGGTAGAAGAAATCCGTCAGACCCTCCGGGATTCCCCGCACCTCCGGCTCGGCCGGATGCCATGAGTTTTCCTGATCGCGCTCACGAAGGAAGGCCGATGTCGGCTGGAAAGGGCCAAACCCCTTGAACTGCTCCATGGTAATGATCAGGGTGTCGGCAGGCGCTCCCGTGCGTGATGCCGCCGGGCTGGCATCGGCTGCAACAAGAATAAAAGCGACACACAGCATGAGTGCCCTTGCGGCAGATAATCGATATATGTGGGACGGAATCATATAACCAAGATCCCGGTTTCTTGTAAATTCTTTATGAAGTAAGGACTTACACGCGAGAACTATTATTGGCCACAACAGGATTCATGATCCCGGACGGATAACAAAAGGCGACCTCAGATTTCCCGGCCCCAGCTTATTCCACAGTGACCACGTTGTATTTTTCCCCCTCCTCCGATTCCACGAGGCGGGGATTGCGGGGATCGGGTATGAAGGTGTCGTTTACATAGAGCCGATACCGGTGGTCACCGGGACCCGCGGGAAAGCCGCGAACCCACTTTCCCTCCACCTTGTAAAGCGGTGTTTTCCCATGCAGCGAAAAATCCGACTCGATGGCTACATCGGCATCAGCGGCACCGGCCAGGTCCGATGGCCACTGCGGCATGGCCATGAGCTCATCCGCATCCACCCTGATCACAATATCCCCCTCGGCCAGCCGGTCACCCGCCATGCCGGCAAACCCGATATAATCCGCCAGTGTGCGTTCCAGCTCGTAATGGCGCAGCTGGCGATACTGCACAACGCCTTCCTCGTCCAGAAGGAACGTAGACGGAAAACCCAGGATTCCCCAGGTCCTCAGGATCTCATTTGCAGCCCCCTGCTCCTCCAGGATCTGCGGCCAGTCGACTTCCCACTCATCCAGGAAGCGCGCCAGCGTCACGGCGTCGTCGTAGGCGATGCCGACCATGGCAAACCCGTCGTCCCGGAACAGGCGCCAGGCCTCCTTGAGAAACGGCATCTCATCGATGCAGGGCGGACACCACGTCCCCCAGAAATCCAGGAACACCCATTTTCCCCTCATTTTTTCGATATCTATTTGGGTGGATGCGGTATCCGTACCGGCCGGGTCATGCGAGGCGGGGACAAACACCTCGCCCCTGAGTTCCGGCGCACGCAGGCCGGGTTGGGTGCCCGTCTGTGCGGCCAGGTCCGGCTCACGGACCAGGCGGATCTGTGAGCCGTCGATGCGGACATCGTCAAAGCGGTAGTTCTCCCCGCCGATCATCACATATTCCCCGACTCCCGCCATCATGTAGGGCGTCACGGGCCGGTCGGTGGGCGGATGGCCGACAAACAAATGGGATTTTTGATGGTCGTAGGAACCGTCGAGAAACTCATTCTGAAGGAAAACGGGAACGATATCCTGACCCAGGCGGAGGTCGGCCCGGCGATGAGCGTAGGTCCCGTGGATCATCGTTGGCTTGGTCTCCCCCGGGATGCCAAACGGCACGGGACCGCTGACCCGGTACCAGCTCTCAGCCGTAATGACCGAATCGCCGTCGAAAAGCTCGAACCAGATCGGCTCGACAACCATGGATGCACGGTCAGGAAATGGCTCGGTAACCGCCGTGTCCGGGAGGATGTGGGCGGTGGCTCCTGCCAGGTCCGTGCCCGG
>SKWQ01000148.1 GCA_007128855.1 Balneolales bacterium | reverse complement strand
TCGCGGGTCAGGTCCAGGTAGTACGAGATGGAATCGGGATAGCTGAGCCGCTCGAAGTTGGCCGAAGCGTCGAACCAGAGGATCTTGCGGCGGTCATCGTCCCGGTCGGGGGCGGCGGTTCGGGCGAGGTCGCTGCCCGGGGGGTCGGGAGCGCCGTTTTCAGGGGTGCAAGACAAAGTGGCGGAAAGTGCAAAAGCCGCCATCATGAGAGAGGAAAGAATTGGCTTGAGGATGTGATTCTTCATCTTGGTTGGATATGTTGCAGGTTGAGAGAGTGCCGGTTCAGGAACCGGTGTCATGGAACGGCGAAAGCGGTTCCCGGGACGGAGCAATTTAAAATTTATAAGAGCATTGCCGGATTTACCGGAGCGGGGCACAGTTGGCAAGGGTGCGGCGATTCGCATGCCGGTACGTCGCCGGCCGGTTCGTCACAGGCTGGCGTATTTGACCACGTTGACCCCATCGATCTGTTCGATGTATTCCAGATCTGCCTGGTCCAGCTTGGTGTCGACCGTAAAGGCGGTGATGGCCTGCTTGTTTTTCTGGTCGCGCCCCAGGCTGAGCGAGGCGATGTTGATGTCACGCTTGGCCAAAGCGCCGCTTGTTGCCGCCAGCATACCGGGCTTGTCGATGTTGCGATAGATGATGATCTCGCCCTCCAGGTGGATCTCGATGCTGAACCCGTCGATGCTGACGATGCGGTAGTCACCCTCGCCGAACGGTGTGGCGGAGATTTTCCGGTATTCGGCCTTCGGACCCAGGTCCACCGTGATCAGGTCGGAATAGGTCTGGGTTTCCCGGCTCTGGGTCTCGGAGATCTTGAGTCCGCGCGACTCGGCATGGTACCGGGCGTTGATCAGGTTGACCGCCTCATCCACACTGCCCTTCATGTAACCGCTGAGCAGGGAGTCGGTGAGCACCTGGGAGTGGCTGGCGCAGGTACCGCTGTATGCGATACCGAGCTGATCGATGTGTTGCGGGGCGATCTGCGAGAGCAGGTTTCCGAAGCGTTCGGCCAGCTCGAGGAACGGCTGCACTTCCTTGTTGGTGCTCAGGGCGATGGACTTGCCGTTGAGGCTGCCGGCGAAACCCTTGTTCTCGAGTGCGTCGGCGATCTGGGTGGCGATCTGTTCGGCCACCTTGCCCTGGGCTTCCTGGGTGGATGCGCCCAGATGCGGGGTGCAGAGGATGCGCGGGTGCTGCAACATCTCCATGACCTCTTTTGTGGGGGGCTCCTGGCTGTACACGTCCAGCGCCACACCGCCGATGATGCCCTTGTCCAGCATCGCGACCAGGTCCGGTTCCTCGAAGATGCCGCCCCTGGCGCAGTTGATCAGCAGCATGCCCGGCTTGATCTTGCCGGCGTTTTTCTTGCTGATGAGGCCGCGGGTCTGGGCGGTCAGCGGCGTGTGGACGGTGAGATAGTCCGCGCGGGAAAGGATCTCATCCACCTCCATCATCTCCACGCCCATTTCGGCGGCGCGTTCATGGGTGGTGAACGGGTCGAAGCCGATGACGTTCATGCCAAATGCCTTCATGCGGGCAGCCACGCTGGAACCGATCTTGCCCAGGCCGATGACGCCCAGCGTCTTGCCGTGCACTTCGGTGCCGAGATACTTCTTGCGGTCCCAGCGCCCTTCCTTGAGCGATGCGACGGCAGCGGGGATGTTCCGGGAAAGGGCGAGAATGAGTCCGCAGGTGTGTTCGGCAGTGGATATGGTGTTGCCGTCGGGCGTGTTCATGACCAGCACGCCGTTACGTGTGGCGGCATCGAGGTCGATATTGTCCACCCCCACGCCGGCGCGCCCGACCACCCGCATGTTCCTGGCCTTGCCGAGGAGTTTCGGGGTCACCGTGGTGGCGCTGCGGACCACCATGGCATGGTATTCGCTGATCGTGTCCAGAAGATCCTCTTCGGACAGCCCGGTGGCTTCCTTGACTTCAATACCGCGGTTTCTGAGGATTTCGCCGCAGATGGCATCAACGCCATCCAGTAAAAGTGCTTTGTACGCCATGGTTCAATAATTGTATGGTATTATCAGTGGGATATGAATGTTCAGGTCAAATTGTTTGGTCAGGTGCAATGTGGCTGGTCGCATGGAATACCGGGACGCTGTGGAGAATCGCCGCTTGCCTGCGGGCGCGGTGCCACGGGCCGATATAAAGTAGCTATTCATCCGCTTTCCTGCACAAAATCCATTGCAAAAAGGAAAAATTCATCCAGCGAATCGGGATTGTTGGCCGTGACGGCAAAAACAGGCACATCCATGTTCATATCTCGCAACAGCCGGGTGACCGCGGTTTCCTGACGGGAGGTCTGGTTTTTGGAGATCTTGTCGCTTTTGTTCAGTATGATGCAGAACGGGATCTGATGCTCGCCCAGCCAGAACATGAACTCCTCGTCGAGGGCGGACGGTTTGTGGCGTATGTCGACCAGCAGCACCACCAATTGCAGGGTCTTGCGCTCCAGCAGGTAACGTTTCATCTCACGGCCCCATCGGGACTGCTCCTTTTTGGATATTTTGGCGTACCCGTACCCGGGCATGTCCACCAGATACCAGAGGTCGTCGATCAGGTAATAGTTGAGACTGCGGGTCTTGCCGGGCGAGTTGCTGGTGTGCGCCAGTTTCTTGCGGCGGGTGAGGGCGTTGATGACCGACGACTTGCCGACATTCGACCGTCCCGAGAAACAGATTTCGGGTTTGCCGTCATCCGGACAGAAACTCAGGTCCGGGGCACTCAGCAGGTATTCGGCTTTTACGATCCGCATTCGGTTTTTCCGCTCGGGTTCTGGGTTATTTATTGTGGATTCCGGGGTTTGTTGAGGACGGTCGGCGTGGGGTGAAACAGATTCCTGCCGCACCTGTTTCCGTCAATAATATTCGTTTTCCTCCTTGCGCATGCGGGAGGGTACCGGGACCGGGTATTTGCCGGTGAAACAGGCGGTGCAGTAGCCTGCGCCATCGGGATGCGCCTCGAGTACGGCCTGGACCAGCCCTTCGGCCGACAGGTAACGCAGGGAGTCGACGCCTATGACATCGGCGATCTTTTTGGGATCCCGGTCGTACAGATTGGCGATGAGTTCATCCGGACTCGGAAAATCCATTCCGTAGAAGCAGGGATGCAGGATGGGCGGGGAGGCCACCATGAAGTGGATCTCCTTGGGTTCGGCGCTGCGGATCATCCGGACCAGGTGGGCCGACGTGGTGCCGCGTACGATCGAGTCATCCACCAGAAAGACCACGCGGTCCTTGAGCACGCCTTTGACGGTGTTGAACTTCGTCCGGACTTTCACATTGCGGGATGCCTGTCCCGGCGAGATGAAGGTGCGTCCGACATAATGATTCCGGATCAGCCCGATCTCGTACTTGCATTCGTGCCCCTGTTTCTGGTTTTCATGGGCATAACCGAGGGCGGCGGTGTTGCTGGAGTCGGGCACGGATATCACGATGGGGTGCTTGTCGGCCCGGGTGGATGTGACTGCCGGGATGGGATGTTCGCGGGCCAGATACTTGCCGGTCTTGCGGCGCACTTTATCGGTATTCTCGCCGAAAATCAGGCTGTCCGGCCGCGAAAAATAGACATATTCGAAGATGCACTGGCTCACTCCGGTATTCGCACGGGCTTCGAGGTGCAGTGACCGCGGCTCGCCGCTGTCGAGCGTTTCACGGTCGATGATGAGCACTTCGCCGGGCTGCACGTCCCGCACATAACGGGCCTCGATGATGTCGAAAGCGCAGGTTTCGCTGGCCACGACCCAGGCCGAGTCCTTGCGTCCGAGTGCGAGCGGTCGGAAACCGTTGGGGTCCCTGACGGCGATCAGTTTGTCGTCGGTCAGCAGCACCAGGCAGTAGGCGCCCTCGATCTGGCCCAGCGCGTCCATGATCTGGTCGATCTGTGTCTCCTTCCGGCTGTGCGAGATCAGGTGCAGGATGAGTTCTGTGTCGGAGGTGCTCTGGAAGATGACGCCGCGGCTTTCCAGCATGGCACGCAGCTTGGCCGCGTTGGTCAGGTTTCCGTTATGGCCAATGGCCAGGTTTCCGTTCTTGTAGTGGACCCGGAAGGGCTGGATGTTGGAGGCGTTGCCTGAGGAGCCGGACGTGGAGTAGCGATTGTGCCCGATGGCCGAGGTCCCGTGCAGCTTGTCGGTGAAGATCTTCTGGTTCTCGAAGACATTGAGGACCAGGCCGAACCCCTTGTGCTGGGGCATCACAGGGATGCTTTTCTCCGGATCGAACCATGAGGTTACGATGCCGGCCGATTCCTGTCCGCGGTGCTGCAGGGCGTGAAGCCCGTAATAGGTGTGCACTGCGGCTTCGGGATCGTTGAAAACCCCGAAAATACCGCAATAATCGTGAGGTTTATCGGACATTCCGAACAGAAGGTAAAGTGGATACAGTCAAAGATATCAAGATACGAAATGATGTCTCCAAAAACATCCCAAGAGTTGGATAAACAGGGTGCGGGTACGCCGATCGGCTGGACCCGGATAGGTGATGCTGCCGGCACGCAACAGGGAGGCAGGTGCGGTGCACCGTATTGGAAGGGAAGAAGTTGGAGCCCCGGGACGTCAGGCCGTGACGGTCCGCATCCCCCCGTAGACCAGATCCAGGAAATTGCGCAGGAGCTGCTCACCGGCTTTGCCCGATTTCTCAGGATGAAACTGCACGCCCATGAAGTTGTCCCGCCCGGCAATGGCGCTGAACGGGTGGACGTAGTCTGCCGTGGCCACCGTGTGTGCGGTCACGGGTGCAAAGTAGCTGTGGACGTGGTAGAAATGGGTGCCGGAGGGGATGTTCCGGAGCAGGGGATGGGCTTCCTTGCCGGGTTGGATATCCACCGTGTTCCAGCCCATGTGGGGCACTTTCTGCCTGGTGGCGTCGAATTTCTCGAGCCGTCCGGGGAGGATCCCCAGCGTTTCGGTCGGACCCTCGGTCGTCGATTCGTACAGCAGTTGCATGCCCAGGCAGATGCCCAGCAGCGGTTTGCGGGTGGATCGCAGCCAGGTGTCCAGTCCGTTATGCTGCAGATCGCGCATGGCCGGGGCAGCGTGCCCCACGCCGGGGAAGATGATGGCGTCGGCCTGGTCGAGGTCGGCCAGCCGATTTGTGATCAGGTATCGGGACATCAGCCGGTCCATGGCGTTGGAGACCGAGGCCAGGTTGCCTGCCTTATAGTCGATGATGGCGATCATAGCATGCCCTTGGATGATGGGAGGATGTCCAGGTAGTGCTCGTTGCGGTCCACGGCCTGGCGCAGGCACCGGGCAAGGCCCTTGAAGCAGGCCTCGATCTGGTGATGGTCGTTTTCTCCCTTGACGGACACGTGCAGCGTCGCTTTCAGGGCCATGGCCAGCGAGTGGAAAAAGTGGGAGGTCATCTCGGTCGGAAAGTCGCCGACTTTCTCGCGGTGGAACGTGCCTTCGAAGACGCACCAGGGGCGGCCGGACAGGTCGATGGCCACCAGCGAACGGGTTTCATCCATGGCCACCGCAAAGCCGTAGCGGCCGATACCGCGCTTGTCGCCCAGCGCCTCGCCGATGGCCTCGCCCAACGTGATGGCGGTGTCCTCAATAGTGTGGTGCTCGTCGATCTCCAGATCGCCTCGGCAGGTGATCTCCAGATCCATATACCCATGTCGCGCAATCTGTTCGAGCATATGGTCGTAGAACGGTATGCCGGTGTCGATGTGGGATTTTCCGGTGCCGTCGAGGTTGATGCTCACTGTAATGTCGGTTTCTGCGGTCTTGCGGATGCGGCTGGCGGTGCGCAAGGCGCCAAGCAGCCGGGAGGCCAGCGCCGGCCAGTCTGCGAATGACTGTCCGGTTGCAATGCCGGATTTGTCCGGAGCATGGTCCGGGACCTGGGCCGGAGCCTTGTCCGAAGCCTTGCCAGGAGCCTTGTCCGTGCCGCCGGCCGCTTTACTCAGGACGAGGGATCCGTCCGGCGCCGCTGCGACGTGATACTGCTCCAGTGGCTGGTCCTTCCACTCCGCGCTGTCCGGATCGGCCAGGGAAACCTCTTCCTGGTCCAGAAGTGCGGCAATGGCCGCATCGGGATGCCCGCCGTTTTCCATGGCCGGCTGGATGCCGCGCTCCGAAAGTTTTTTCAGCGCAACGAGCGATCCCCGACGCATGGGCCAGCCGGGACTGTCGGCCGCTGTTGTGGAAGCGGCGGCAGAGCCGGAAGCGGATTCTGCATCGGGGGGGCCGGCTGCCGGACGGAGGGCCGCCGGATCAAGGACCAGGAGCATTCTTGGTGTCATGGAGCTCGGAAATCAGGTGATCGTTTTCAGGGGTGGTGCCGACCGTGATCCGGAGGGTGTCCTCACAGTGAAGCTGATCGCCGCGATAGCGCACGATGACGCCGCGGTCGGCAAGGCGCCGGTACCACTCCAGGGCATTGCGCATCCGCACAAGGAGGAAGTTGGTATCCGACGGAAAGATGGTCACCACGTCGGGGTGGCCGGACAGGGCAGACGCCAGGCGGTTGCGCTCGGCGATGATGCTGCGGACCTTTTCGTGCATCTTGTCCACATGGTCAAACGCCTGCATGGCCGCGTCGGCGGTGAGCTGGTTGACATTGTACGGCGCCTTTACCTTCATCATCCATTCGATCACTTTCGGGTGCGCCAGGGCGGCACCCATGCGGATGGCCGCCATGCCGAATGACTTGGACAGGGTCTGAAGGATGACCAGATTGGGATGTGTTTCCATCAGGTGGCACAGCGAGCCGCTGTCGCTGAAATCCACATAGGCCTCATCCACCACGACCAGCCGGTTGAAATCCTTGAGGATGCGCTCGATCTCCACCTTGTTGAGCAC
>SKWQ01000277.1 GCA_007128855.1 Balneolales bacterium | reverse complement strand
TTATATATAATAATCAATATAACTATATCTATATGATCACAGCCATCAAAAATCAACTGCTGACCAACTGGCATCCCATGAGATGGGTTGCCCTCGGAATTGGCCTTTTTCTGGCCATTAACGGTTTTACGGCGGGTGAGCCGGCGCTGGGATTGCTCTCCCTGTTCTTCCTGTTCCAGGCGGTGACGAATACCGGCTGCATGGTGGGGCATTGTGCCGGTGGAAGCTGCCAAACCGATGCCACGGAAGCACGGGAGAAATCCTGAGGAACCAGACCGCAAGGGAGGTGAACAATGGCCGCCGATCAGGCTTCTCCGTTTTCCAGGCAGAATACACCGTTTACCGATTACAAGACCATCCATTATAATACCACCTGTTACAAGACCATCTGGCACATCATGAGCAACGACATTCACAACAAAAGTTTTTCCGAACTGATCAAAGGCGATACGCCGGTCCTGGTGGATTTCTACGCCGACTGGTGCGCTCCGTGCCGCATGATGCCCCCCATCCTCAAGGAACTCAAAACCCGGATGGGCGAGCAGATCCACATCCTCAAGATCGATACGGAAAAGAATCCGGACGTGGCCATCCGTTACCAGGTGCGCGGCATCCCGACGCTTATCCTGTTCCGTCACGGACACGTGATCTGGCAGCAAGCCGGTGTGATGCAGGCCCCGCAACTGGAGGCGGTCATCCGCGAGAAACTGGCCCGATACGAGGAAATGGCCGGGTAAACGGACTCACACGCTCCAGTGCATCGGGCTTCAGCAGTTGGGCATCCCCGATCCGGGAAAAGGCAACAAACGGCCTCACAGCCACTTGCGTCCACGCCGGTTGACCCAAAGAGCCAGCACCATGATGGCTGCGCCCAGTGCCAGGCGCAACAGGTCGGCGTCGCGGTTCCAGATGATCAGGTTGACCAGCAGCCCCACCGGGATCACGGCGTTGTTCATCACCGCCAGGGTGCCGGCATCCACTTTGGTGGCGCCGCTGTTCCAGAGGAACAGCCCGACGGCCGAAGCGCCGAATCCGAGCCAGAGCAGCACGGCCCAATGTGTGCCGGACTGAGGCATCATGGACGTATCACCGAATATGAGCCAGGCCGGCAGGATCACAACCAGTGCTCCGACAAAGAAATATCCGAAGAACCGGACCGGTGTGACATCGGTCGGGTACCAGGCGATGAGGTTTTTGTAGCCCACCTGTCCCGCCGCAAACGATGCATTTGCAAGTTGCAGCAACAGGAACCCGGTGATGTACCCGCTGGTAATGCCATCATAGCGGATCACGCCGGCGCCGACCACGGCCAGCAGGGCGGCGACCAGCGCCACCGGTGAAAACCGGCGGTTCAGGGCATCGTCGAACAGGGTGACAAACACGGGGGTGAGGATCGTGAAAAGCAGCACTTCAGGCGCACTGAGAAACAGGAATGAGCGATACAGGCACAAATAGGTCACCCCGAACTGCAGGGCGCCAACGACGACCATGCCGGTGACCAGTTCGCGCCGGACTCCCCACCATTTTGTGAAGGGAAGGAAGGCCAGTCCGGCAAACACCACGCGTGAGAGCACGGCAAAATCGCTGTCCACCTGTCCCGCAAGGTATTCATCGATCAGGCTGAAGGAAAACGCCCAAAGAACGGTGACAAAAACCAGATATCGCATGCCTCAGAGCCACCTCGGGGTATTTTCGGCATATTCCTGATACTCATCGCCAAATATTTGTAGCATCCTGCGCTCTTCGGGGATGATCTGGAAACGGGTCATGTAGACAAAAAAACCGGGTATCAGCATCATGGATAGCAGGTCCGTGAGATAAATGGCCACGGCTATGAGGACCATGGACAGCGCCAGGTACATGGGATTGCGCGAGTGCTTGTAGGGACCCGATGTGACCAGCCGTTCGGTTTCATGCGGTTTGTGGGCATGCACCGTGGTGTCATTACGACGAAAGAGCCAGATGCTCCAGGCGCCGACAAGCAGCGCGGTCCCGGTCAGGAACAGGACCAGGGCCGATCGGAATGGGATGTCCACGTCAAAAACAGGGAACCAGGTGTCGATAGACCAAAAAACCGAAGCAAAAATAAAAAACACCAATACTGGTGGAACCTTGAGTTCCAGGGCATGCGGTGGCTTGTGGCCGACTTCAAGGTCCCATCTCTGACTGTCGGTGTTACTGCTGCTGTCGGATTTACTGTTCTGGCTGTCCGTGTCGCTGTTCATACGCAATGCTCATCAATGCATCAGTTCCAAATGGCTGAATATACGGAATGTGGAACCTTTTATCCGCCGCAGTGTTATGTATCGTCAGCGATATCCTGCTCTGCCAGGGTATAGTAACTGATTATAAATCCGCAAACCGGGGCCGGTAGTCATCGCGCAGTGAGATCATTTCACCGCGAAGGACGCCGCCGTTGTCCAGATCCCGGTATTCGAACCGAACGAGCTCGCCAGGCACCTCCTTTGTCACCCACCAGCGGTACTCGAGGTTTTCCAGGTTTTCCAACTCCTCCTCGTCGCCTTCGGCATAAGCCTGGGCATCACGTCCCGTAAAGAGAAGCAGATCGGCATCAAAACTTCCGGCGCCCGTGGTGATCCGCTCCGATTGCTGGCGGTACTGGTCCCACGCTTCGGTGTAATAAAACCCGGTTTGATATCCGATCTCCTCGAGCGATTCATCCCCCCGCCCGGCCTCAGCCACCTCCTGCTCGTCATATGAAAACTGGTGATAGCGCACATCCCGGGTCTCCGGATCCCGCACGTACATTTCACGTGCCGTGAAATCGGACGTCAGCAGCACTTCATACTCAACAGGCGGCGCTTCATCGGCGTCAAATTTCAGGAACCACCATGTCGACCCGTCCTCGTTGCGTTTCAGAAGGGCCCGTTCGGCCGTGAACGAGGAAGCATCGTCACGATCCACGGCTTCAATACGCCACGTTGCCCCCTGGCCTTCCTCGAAATCACCGGGCGAGAAACCGTATCCACCCATAAAAAACGCCTGCGTGTAGGCAAGCTGCCACATCATCACATCGGTGTAGCCGGACAACCGGGATCCCAGTTCCTGCTCGACGGCGGCGCCAACGGCATCATTGATGGTCGACCGGACCGACTGCTCAAAGCTCATGCAGCCGGAGACCGCAAGCAGCAGTACTGCGGTGATGGTTTTCGGCCAGAATCCCTTTGACGGTACGGTATTATTTCTGTTCCCAGACATGTTGCTCTTTCTCATGATCATTACCCCATTGTTCGGATGAATATCCTGATTTACCTGATTTGAACGTTTTCCTGCATCAGGATGATGCCCTTTCATGGAAACTGAGCCGATCCGCAATCCAACTGTACCCCAAATGGTGCGGGACCGGCAGCATCGAGTCATCAACCCCACGCCGTACCTGGTACAGCGCTCTCTCTGCAGACGGGCAATATAGGCCCTGAATTCCATGATAGGCAAATTATTGTTATTTTATGCTGTTCACATCCACCAAATCTGCATGAATGAAGAAAGGAAGGTACGTTTTCGTAGTCATCATTGTCCTGGCCGCCGGAATCTGGTGGGGCTCGCGTTACTGGGGTTCGTCCGAGGCCGCCCTGCCGCCGTTGCATACCGTGAAGGTGGACCGCGGTGAGGTGTCGCGCAGGGTGGTGGCGCATGGCACGCTGCAACCCGTGCAAAAAGTGACCGTCGGCAGCCAGGTTTCGGGCATCATCGAGGATATCATGGTGGATTTCAACGCACGCGTCACCAGGGGCCAGGTGATCGCGCAGATCGACCCGTCCACTTTCGCGGCGGCGGTCAGCTCGGCCAGAGCAGAGCTGGAATCGGCCGAGGCCGGACTGGAACTCGCCCGCATGAACTGGGAGCGCGTTCAGGAGCTGCGGGACCGGCAGTTCATCGCCCCGTCCGAGGTGGACCAGGCCAGCGCCACACTGCGTCAGGCAGAAGCGCAGGTGCGCGTGCGGGGCCACGCCCTGGAACGCGCCGAGCGGGAGCTGGACCGTTGCACCATCACCTCGCCCACCGACGGCATGGTGATATCGCGCAACGTGGATGTCGGACAGACCGTGGCGGCCAGCCTCAGCGCCCCCGTGCTGTTCGAAATTGCAACCGACCTGCGCGAGATGCACATCTATGCCAACGTGTCCGAGGCCGATATCGGCCAGGTGTCCGACGGCCAGCGGGTTCTGTTCCGGGTGGATGCGTTCCGCGACCGTGATTTCGAAGGCGAGGTGATCCAGGTCCGCAACGCCCCCATCATGGAGGACAACGTGGTGCATTACGAGACCATCATCGCCGTGGACAACAGCGCCTTGCTACTCAAACCCGGCATGACAACCGAAGTCTCCGTCATTACCGACAGGAAAGACGATGTGATGCGGGTGCGTAATACCGCGCTGCGAGCGCGCCTGCCGGACAACCTGATCCCTTCCGGGGTGGATGCGGACCGCCGCGGTATCGGCGGATCATCCGGGGAGCACGAATCCGGCAATGGCGGTGACGGTGACAATAGTGGCGATATCACCGGCGAGAACGGTGAATATTCCCGGGCCGACGAGGGCCAGGACGGTCGGGTCTTTTTGCTGCGGAACAACCGCATCCACCAGGTTCCCGTTCGAACCGGTCTGAGCGACGGACTTCACACCGAAGTGATCCGGGGCGACCTGTCGGTAGGCGACACCCTGGTTGTCGGCCTCTCCCTGCGCACCGGAACGGAAAGCGAAAGCCGCAGCATCCTGCGGGGGCGCCAGGAGCAGTTTTGATGTAACACTCCATAGACTGATCGTGAAAATGAACACCCCGGCAGACCAGGAAAAAAAAACAGTAAAAACGGAAGCACCCCTGTTGCAGATCCATGGTCTGAAACGGAGCTACCGCACGGAAACGGTCTCCGTGGATGCCCTGCGGGGCATCGATATTGAGATCCGGCGCGGGGAATTCGTGGCCATCATGGGCTCCAGCGGATCGGGCAAATCCACACTGATGAACATCCTGGGTTGCCTGGACCGTCCCACCGAAGGGGAGTTTCTTCTGGACGGACAACTTGTGAGCAGCATGTCGCGTGACCAGCTGGCCAAAGTGCGCAACCAGACCATCGGTTTCGTATTCCAGAACTTCCATCTGCTTCCGCGGACAACGGCACTCGAAAATGTGGAGCTGCCGCTTCTCTATTCACCGGACAAACCAAGCTGGAAGGAGCTTCACAACCGCGCAAAGGAAGCCCTTGACATCGTGGGGCTGGCCGACAGGGCCTCGCATACGCCCTCGGAACTTTCCGGCGGACAGCAGCAGCGGGTGGCCATTGCCAGGGCGCTCGTGACGCGGCCGTCCATCCTGCTGGCTGACGAGCCCACCGGCAACCTGGACAGCCGCACCAGTCTCGAGATCGTCGACCTGTTTCAGCAGTTGAACCGGGACGGGCTCACCATCCTCATGGTTACCCATGAAACCGACATCGCACGGTTTGCACGAAGGATGATCATGATGCGAGACGGCTTGATCCGAAGCGACCGCCATATCCCGCCGAGGGATGCCGCCGAAGCGCTGGCCAACTGGCAGGACCATGACGAGGACGAGGACGAGAACCATGACGATTTCGAATCACCGGTTGAAGGCCGGTGAAGCCGGGAACCACCTGACGAACGGGATAATTGTATGTCATCAGCAAAAAATGCAAGAACTCGCTGATCCCGCATGGATGACCGCCACCCAATTTGAATCATCTGACATCTGGTGCATATTAATCACGCTGTAGCTGCGTAATCACAGCTTCCGGAACCAGCTGATAAAGGGAAAGCCAAGCGATTGGGTATCACCCGAGAAGAAGACACCGGGGATTCCGAACTGGAAGGCAGACCTTTCCCTGGTTTGAAGTCGCAAACCGGGCACAAGCACCATGACAATTTCGTCATCAAGCGGGATGATCATGGAGTCGAAGACCAGCGTGCCGGATCTTGTGATTTTTCCCAGGGCCCCGACTGAAAACAGAAACTGGCCGCCCGATTCTTCCTCGAATTTCAAAAATCCGTATCCGGCCGACAAGCTTATATTCGCACTCTGTCCACCAAATGTCAGGGCCGAATAAGGCAGTATCATTATGAAATCACCCGGATTCCAGATAGCGGTACCTGCCAGAACCCCAACGGCATAGGTTTTCCCGGGTCCGATGGCGCCCGTGTATTTTGCGGAACCGATGACCGGGACCCCTACCCAGCTTGTCATCAGGCCCATGCTGAAATTGTCATGCACTCCAAAATGAAGATCCGGGCCCAAAAGCGTCCACTGTATGTAACTGTCTCCTTTCAGGATCGGCAAACCGTTCGTTGTGAGAAAATAGCGGGTTGCGAAAGCCTCTTTGTATTTGTCATCCCCGGTGAATTCGGTAATGGATTGGATCTCGTGTTTGGGGATGAGAATGTCCCCCAGTCCGGAAGTCCGGATGAGCACTTCCCTTGCATCACTGGAAAGGATGTTTCCCACGTATCGGGTACCATCATTCTTCGCGATGACATAAACCTGTTCGGGATCATAGTCCTGAGCTCTCGCTGCAACAGGCACCAATGCCAGGAGCGAGAGAATGACCAGCAGCTGTTTCATGACCAGTCGATTAGGGGTGGGCTGACAATAAACACATACGTGTCTGATGCCGATACAACCTGTTAAAAATCAAGTTACTGCCAGGAGGTTTCGATAGTCAATGGGCTGCCCGGATTTATTTTTCAGTCCCGCTACCGTTCAGAAATTGTACCGGAGCGATGCCATGATGACATTGCCGGCGTTGGCAAATGCGGAATCGCCGCTTCCAAGGAATAATTGGGCCAGCACCTGCATATCCAGGTCGGTCATCACCGACCAGGTGGCCGACGGGGAGAAAAAAACGGCCTGCTCATCGGGGTACCAGATGGCCGCCAGGCTACCGTCCACCAGTGGGTGGATGGGGTAGGAACCCTGGGCCGTCAGTTGATACCTGGAGAACGACGGATTGTCGGGCGTCAGGGGCTCTCCCATCAGGGAGAACTCGTCCATCCCCCCTTCCTTGTTGTACAGCACCTCGGTCACCAGGAACAGACTGTTCGGGAACATATAATCAATCGAAGCCGACGCAATGACATTGGTGGAACGGTCGCCATTCATCTCTTCAATGTCAGCATAGAACATCACTTCCCCCTTGAATCCCGCGCTTCTAAGGTTTCCGGCCCATCCGCCGCCGGTGGCAAGCCGTTCGCGGTAGTATCCGCCGATCAGCTGGATATCATAGCCCCGGGTGTTGAACGAGTATAACATGGCGGCCACGCTGTTTTCAAGGTCGCGGTCCGGACTCACAGCCAGTTCCATCCGGGAGCTGAAGCCGAGAAACCGCTGGATGCGGATGGCGTCGCTGCCCGGCCGCTCGGGATAGTCAAAGTCATAGAACGAGTAGATGTTGAAGATGTCGTTGGGGTTGGTGATCATGTTCACGCCCCAGTTGACCCGCTGACGGCCCAGGCGCACGTTCCAGTCACCCCGGTTCCACTCCAGATAAAGACGGTCCGGGATGTAGTGCAGCAGCCACCGGTCCTGTTCGGCGATCAGCCAGGACAGGTTGACCAGGCCGTCGTCCACATCGATGGCTTCAGCGTATCGCGGAAAACCGGGAATCTGATCCGCAAGCTTGTTGATGTCATGAACCAGGTCCCCGGCAAAGACACGGGTGCGCATCTGCCAGTGGAAGGTGACATCGGAGGATGGGGTCCAGCGCACATTGATACGGTTCTGGAGCCGGTATTCCATCCAGTTGCCGTCACCCAGCGGTTCCGGCAGGTCTGCCGATATCCGCAACGGCATGCCCTGCACATATCCGCGCACGTGCAGGTTGTCCCCGGTCCAGCCATCTGCCCTGTCAGGCATGACCAGGCCCATAGTCATGAGCAGGCCGAATGCCGTGAACAGCATCCTATTCCTTTTCATTGTCATTCCCATTTTCACGGCGTTCGTCTGAGTCCACGGCACCATCCACCATGGTGATGACACGACGTGCGCGGTCAATGACGCGCTGGTCGTGCGTGGAGAACACGAAGGTGACGTTCTGCTCTTTGTTCATGCGGCTCATGATATCCAGCAGATTCATGGCCGAAGAAGAGTCGAGATTGGCCGTGGGTTCATCGGCAAGGATGAACTTGGGTTCGGAGGCAAGGGCGCGCGCCACGGCAACACGCTGCTGCTGTCCGCCGGACATCTCTTTGGGACGCGCATCCTTGCGGTCGCCGAGGCCCACCTTGTCCAGCAGCTCATCGGCGCGGCTGAGCATCTCTTTTTTGTCGCGGTTCTGCAGCAGCATGATAAACGAGATATTCTCGCGGGCAGTGAACACCGGGATCAGGTTGTAGTGCTGAAAGACGAAGCCGATGTTCCGGAGCCGAAAGTCGATGAGCTTGCTGTCCTTCATGCCGGTGATGTCGGTTCCGTTGATGAAGACCTTACCGGAGCTGGGTTTGTCCAGCCCGCCGATCATGTTTAGCAGCGTGGTCTTGCCGGATCCGGACGGACCCACGATACTGGTGAATTCGCCCGGTTCGATGGTGACGGATACATCGCGCAGGGCGTGTACCGGGACGGTGTCGGGGTTGTACACCTTGGAGAGGTTTTCGGTTCTTACGAGTGCCATGACAATTTGAATTTTGGTGTTTTCTGTCAAAAATACTTTTCAAATTTCTGTTTGCGATCTGTCAGCAACCGTGGCAGCACTGTCGCTGCATCAGCTATGATTATCAAGTCGCTGCAATCCATATAAAACTATCGGTTAAATTTCTCATGCATCCCTGGCGGCCTCCAGCGGATTGATCCGGATTGCCTTGATGGCGGGATAGACCGAGGAGAGCAGGGTGATCACGATCACCAGGACCACGATGCCGGCATACTCGGGAAAGCTTATGATCGGATAGATGATGTGGTCCCAGCCAAGCTCGGCCACTCCGGCGGCAAACTGCTCCAGGTTGATGCCGTTTTCGGCGAGATAGAGGACGCTTAGCCAGGCCAGGATGATCCCGGTGAGCGCACCGCTGAGCGTCAGGATCACCGACTCCAGCAGGATCATGCTGAACACCCGCGCCTTGCTCATGCCGATGGACAGCAGCATTCCGATCTCGCGCATGCGCTCGAACAGGGCCATGAGCATGGTGTTCAGGATACCGAATGCCAGGGCCATCATGATGATCATGGTGATGACATAAAGCATCACATCCCCCAGTTCCACCAGTACGTTCAGTTCCGGCGAAAGCTCGCGCCAGGTCTGCGCCTCAACCCCGCTGAAAGCGGAATTGATATCACCCACGACCGTGGCGGCCATCTCCGGTTCCGAAAAGCGCATGGCAATCTCGTGCACGATCAGTTCATCGGCCAGGTACCGGGAGAAATCCCCTGAGCGGACGTACACGTTCCGGTCGTCAAACTCCGTGGAGGCCGACTCGAAAAAACCGACGATATTGAAGGATCCGGAGGTAAGCTCATTATTGACGTCTTCAAAAACCAGCACCAAACGGTTGCCGATCCTCAGGTTGTGATCACTGGCCAGGCTTCTGCCGACGATGACGGCGTTGCGCACATCGGAATCCAGGTACTCCCCATCGACCATGTTCTCATGGAAATCGGTGGTCCCGGTTTCCTGTTGGATGTCAATGCCCCGGATCCGCACTCCGGAGGTCTTTATGGGTGACTGGAGCATGCCATCGGTCATGGTCCGGGCAGACCATGCCGTGACGCGCGGATCCGCATCCAGCCAGTCCAGGATTCCCTCATGGTCGGGGATGAAGAGCCAGGAGTAGCCCTCGGCCAGGAATTCAGGGTGATGGATCTGCGCATGGGCGATTTCACTGTCGATCAGGTAATCCACCCGCTGCTGCATCAGTCCGTTGACGGTGCCCACGGTGACTACGCCGGCCCACAAGCCGACCACAACGGCGGCCAGCAGGACCCCGCTCCGGGCCGGATGCCTCCAGATGTTTCTCCAGGCAATGGTTATCAGTGTTTTCATATCACGACCTCGCCGCTTCAAGAATGTTCAATTTCACGATTTTGAGCAGGGGGAACAAGAACACGATCATGGCGATCGCGAACACGAAGAACCCCTGGGTGTAGAACTGGTCGGCGGCAAAAGACATCGGCAGTATCGGATCCCATCCCATGTCCACGACTGCCTGTGCTGCATCGCCGGTCAGTTCAACCGGATTCCGGTGGAAATAGTAGATGATGAGCCAGGAGGCGACCACACCCGTGAGCACACCGATGATGCTGATGAACAGCGTCTCCAGAAACACGACCAGTGCCAGCTTTCCGCGCTTCATGCCAACAGACAGCAGCACTCCGAATTCACGAAGACGTTCCAGGGTCATGGTCAGTATGGTGCCGAAGAAACCGAAACCGATCACGATGTACAGAACGACGGTCAGCAGCCTGGGTACGGCCAGGTCGAACTCGAACAGCTCCAGCAGCTCCGGAAGCAGTTCGGCCCAGGTATAGGCCACCAGTTCCTCATCCGCAAATGCCTCGTTCAGGGACTGTGCGACCGATCCGGTGTGGCGATCGCTGCGCGGGGCAATCAGAAGCGAGGTGATGTAATCATCGGCCGAAAGCAGATATTGCGCTTCCGGAAGCGGAAGAAGCACCACCTGGTTGTTCAGGTCACGGATCGGGAATTCCACGATTCCCGCGATTTCGTACAGGCCGCTGGCCGACATGCCGAACCGGCCGCGTCCGATCAGCACCAGCGTGTCGCCCACGGTGAGCTGCAGCCGCTCGGCCAGCCCCTCGCCCAGCATCACGGCAGCGTCGTCCCGCTCAATGAAGCGCCCCTTGCTCAGGCGGTTTTCCAGCTCGTTGAACCGGTGCTCTTTTTCCGGATCGATGCCCAGCAAAATGGATCCCCTGGTGGCCGCACCGTTTGCGGCAAGCATGAAGGTCTCGATACGGGGAAGGATCATGTCGATGTTGGGATCCGCATCCAAAACCCGGTCACGCACAGAGCTGTCATAATAAAAGCTGTTGTCCAGCGATGACTCGTCATCGTAGCGGTAATCCTGCAGCTGCACATAGCCGGTACTGAACCGGACCATGTTGTCGAGCATCATCTCATGGGACCCCCGGTTCATCGATTGCATGAACACGGCGGCAATCACGGCAAACACGATGGCGGACACGGTGATCAATGTACGCCGTCTGTTCCTCCAGATATTGCGCCATGCCAGTTTGAAATAGGTCAGCATAACGGTCGGGTTAAATGATATTCAATTGTATTCAGTAGTAATCAGAATGTTCGGCTTTTTGACCGCGGGCACCCACCTTACCGCTGGCGCTGCATGTTCTCCTGGGTGAAGAACCGGCGGTTGATGTCAATGCCGAATTCCAGTTTTTCGTAGACCAGGATGGTCCGTTCGTTCTCCTTGCCGGCCGGTGTCACCGTGATGCGTGTGGGGATCTCACGATCGCCCATTTCACGGATCTCATCCAGTTTCATGGTGTTGACCAGCTCGTCCTGCTGGTCGTAGTTCTCCACGCGCAGCTGGATGTAGGAGTCGGTGCAGATCCACATTTTCACCTTGCCCCAGACGACCGGGGTGTCAGGTTTGGGAATGAGGCGGATGACATAGGCACTTCGTCCCTCATACTCCTCGGTTCGAAGGATCTCGTGTTCGAAATCTTCTACCGTATCGGTATCGCGGACCAGGTCATCGTTGGTGAAATCGGATCCCATCCAGGACTGTGCCATCATGGAGGATGGCAGGCGGATGGTCCGGTCGATGCGGGGATCATAGTTCCAGATATCGTTTTCACGCATCAGAAAGGCCGTACCCTCGTCGCGCGAAGGCGCGGTGATGATGATCATGGAGTAGTCGCGTCCCAGCATCCACGAGCGCATGGATACTTCCCGCTGGTAACGGGGCCGCTCGATGCGCATGGTCATTTCAGCGTAGTTTGAGTTGCCGCGCATGACCTGTTCCATCCTGTCAATGATCTCCGCCGGATCCTGTCCGTATGCGCTGGTGGCCGGCTTCGTGGTGAACAGGCAGGCGAGCGCAAGCGCTATGGCAATAATTTTGCTGTACATGGTTGCTCCCTGTTTAAGTTTTCGGTTCAATTTTTTCATTTGGATTCAGTTCCTTCCAATTCTGATAGTAATCCGGTTTCATGAGGATGCGGAACGTGTGGTCGATCACATGCTCCTTCCGTTCATCAAGAAATTTCAGATACTCATCGTCGGACATTTCATAGGCCGTCTGGACCGATATCCGTGAGACAAAAGCGTGCGTGCACATACCCAGCATGCTCACGGCCAGCTGTCTTGGATCAATGTCATTGTAGTGGCCCTTTTCGATGCCATCTTCTATCTGATCCATGAACGTGGTGGCACTGAGCTGCGGGTGTTCCGATTCATCGCTTTTGCTTACCGGGATCACTTTCTGGGCCATTTCCAGGATCTTGTGCGGATTTTTTGCAAACTCGTGGATCAGGAAGAGCGGCAGCCTCGGGTGTTCGATCATGGTATCGTGGTAACCCCGCACAAAGGTGATGATCTGCTCTTCGACATGCAGCTTCGGATTTCTCAGGATGACGGCAAGAGGGGCCATGAGGCTGGAATAGTCTTCCTCGAATATGACATCGAACAAGTGCTGCTTGCTACGGAAATAGTAATGCAGCATCATTTTGTTCATCCCGGCCTCGTCGGCAATCGCCTGCATCCGGGCACCGGAGAATCCCTCCCGCTGGAAAACGTTTCTGGCCGCATCCTTGATAACCTGTTCGGTGTTTTTATCCTTGCTTGTCATGATTCGATACGTTTGGGGTTACTTACAACTGGTTTATACGCAGGGTTGAATCATAATGTTTCAACATCATGGTTCAACCACTTGGTTGAAATAAATATAAATACCTTTCGATCCCTTGTCAAGAAAAATCGGAGCGTACAGCCGGCTTGTGTTTGACAAGCAAAGGAACCGGATCATCCGCCAAAGAATCAATATATTTTTATATTGAAGCGTTGAAACAGGAACACTGTCCACCCGAACTGACTCCTATCATATGAAATGGTCTGCCGTACCCATCGTTGCCCTTAGGGCGCTCCGGAGAAATACCATGCGCACAATCCTTACTGCACTTGGTATCATCATCGGTGTGGGCGCTGTGATCACGATGGTGGGACTTGGCCAGGGTGCGCGGGCCGAAGTCGAGGAGCAGGTAAACCGGCTTGGACAGAATGTGATCCTGATCTTTCCCGGAGCCCGTCAGCTTGGAGGGGTAAGCATCGGCGGAGGAAGTGCCAATACGCTGACAATACAGGACGCAATGGCCATTCAGGAGGAGATCCCCGAGGTGGTGGCCGCCAGTCCGGAGGTGCGCTCCCAGCGCGTGGTGGTCTACGGCAACCGGAACTGGCACACTCGAATATACGGACAGTCGGCCGACTATCTGCAGATCCGGCAATGGCCGATCGAAAGCGGCCGCATGTACGATGACTACGATGTTGAGTCGACCGCCCTGGTCTGCGTGGTCGGACAAACCATTGTTGAAGAGCTGTTCGAGGGTTCGGACCCGATAGGAGAAACCATCCGCGTAAGGGGACTGCCGCTGGAAGTGATCGGAGTACTGTCACCGAAAGGGATGTCGCTGATGGGTTCGGTGCAGGACGATATCATCCTGGTCCCTTACACTACGGCATTTCAACGGGTTTCCGGGCGGTCGCACGCCATGGTGATCAATGTCCAGGTATTTGATCAGGACATGATGGGTATCGCCAGGGACAAGATCACCGATCTGCTGCGTGAGCGTCACCGACTCGCCCCCTACCAGGAAAACGATTTCACCATCCAGACCCAGGAGGAAGTGGCCGAAGCCGCCACCGAAACTTCCAGGGTGATGACCTGGCTGTTGGCATCCATTGCCGGAATTTCCCTGTTCGTCGGCGGGATAGGGATCATGAACGTGATGCTTGTGAGCGTGACCGAGCGGACCCGCGAAATCGGCCTGCGCCTGTCCGTCGGTGCACGCGGAAGGGACGTGCTCACCCAGTTCCTCATTGAATCGGTCATCCTTTGCCTGCTGGGGGGCATTGGCGGGATTGCCATCGGACTGGTATCCACCGAACTCATTGCCAGTTATGCCGGCTGGCCCGCGCTCTTCTCTACCGAAGCAATGATTGCCGCCGTGAGCGTCTCGGCCGCCGTGGGACTGTTTTTCGGTTTTTATCCCGCCTGGAAAGCATCCCGCCTTGATCCCATCGAGGCGTTGCGCCGCGAATAGCATCTCTTTCCAATCACTCCCCTGCCTTACACAAACGGACTGATTTCCTGATCCAGGGACACTTGACAAAGAAAACCCATATCGTTATATTAATATCTAATTATTTATATATATCATTAACAACATAACACCGTAACACATAAAATTGATCGAGGTAATTATATGAACAGATTGATCATCGGCTTCATCGTCGTCGCCATGTTTGGCTGGGTGGCCAGCGTCATTCTCACCGCCATCCACTTCTGGGCCATTCCACTGATTCCGGACGGGGCCACGCTTAGAGGACCCATGCTGGTCATCACCAGCCAGTGGGCCTATATCGGACCCCTCCCACTTGCCACCATCGGTGCCGTGTACTACATCGGCATGATCGCCCTGGGAGCACTCTGGCTTTCGACAAAAAATCCGGTCATAGAAAAAATACTCCTTCCGGTCACCGTGATCGGTTTTCTGGCATCCCTCGGTTTCGTCTATCTGCAGCTGGGCGTAATTGGTGCCATCTGTCCCTTTTGCATGATGTCGGCGGGCGCTACCACCATCCTGCTTGGTATTGAGCTCTATGTCAAATTCCGTGGCGGAGCTTCCCAGCTTCCCTCTGTGGATGCCGCCAAAGTATGGCCAACCGTGTTTGCGGCGACCATGCTGCTGACCATCCTTGCCATGTGGAGCCTCACCGTACTCCCCCTTCCGGTGGGAGCCGCCTGACAACCGGTCTGGCGAGGGGACATGGTTCCGGGATCCGTCAGGGATTCAGATAATACCTCAGGTAAAAGGACGGCTGGAATCCCAGGTCAAAAAACGACCTGAACCGGTTCCAGCCGCCTTTTTGCACCTCCTCCTCCACGTTGAGCACCCAGTCGCGATACCAGGGATTGTTCCGGCTGGTGAGATACGGGATGCCATTCCCCGGATCATCACCGGCGTAATTTCAGATTCAGATTATGCATGATCCCTGTGAAACCCATATGGATGAGAAAGAAAAACCCAATCACGGCAGCGAGCATTGCCCAATCCTGCCAGACTGCCGGGAAAGCTTCCAGGCCTGATGCATGGATCCTGGTCAGCATACCGGTCAGTGCGAAATACATGAAGCCAAAAGAGAGCAGAAACAGCAGCAATATTCTTGTCATACGTGAAAGCAGGCTTCGATTTACCGATTTTACAGTGGCCTCTGAGTTTTTTACGTTTTCCATGTTTTCCTCCGGTGGTATTTAGTACACCTCATGATTATGATTTATCAGCCACAGGAGCCAGTGTGCCAGCTCCTGTGGCTGATTGTTATCTCCGCTTGTCAAGCAAGTTTTCCAAAGGACTTTCAGCAGTATTCGGAAGCTCCCTTCAGAGAACCGGAAATCACTCCAATGGTTCCGCCAATTACACATCCTTTAACACCACCAACAAGGAATCCCACACCGCAACCAGCTATGGTGTGTTCCCCGGCAGTACCTATGGTGCCGGCCGCGCATGATCCCCAGCTGCTCCACCAGCTATCCGGATCACCATCATCCATTTCCTCCTTGGGTTCACCACGATCTCCTTCATCGTTGTGCTCCCCATCCAGGATGGACATCGTGAATACCGGCATTGCCGGCGCAAGCTGCTCATGGTGCTCCATCATGAACTGAATGGTCTGCCTGACTACCAGCAGCTCGATGATGACCGACTCTTCCAGATCACCGTCACCGAGTGCATCGGCAATCCTTTCAAGGGCAATTTCGGGGGTATCCGAAGTCGTGACCAGCAGCTCCGTGAAACCGGGCGCTTCCTTTCGCTTCCGGAGCTCCATCATGTTCGCAAGAGCAAAATCATATGATTCAAGTCCTGCCTCATCCTCGAATACCTCTGCGTAGGAACTTCGGAAAAGCTCACCAAGGGCAAATCGGTTTCCGCCAGAGACATTGAGTTTTTCCCCGGCCCGTACAAGCACCTGGTTCAGTGCGTTCTCGAATGCGATATGCTCGTCACTGAGCGATCTACTGTCATTGTCATATAACCCCGTCTCACAGGCACCCAGGGTTGCCAGAAAAAAAGCGACAATGAATACGGGTATTTTTTTGATCGATTTCATAGTTATTCCTCAGTTGATGAATAGTTCTGTTTGGATGGTCTCCGGCCCCGGAAGTCCGCAGTAAGCAAAACAAAAACAGGAACCAGAAACCACCAGCAACTTACCATCATTGAGGTCACCGAATCTTTTGAAAGCTGTTCTTTTTATTCTTCAATTCTGCCCTGTACTTTTGCGGCGTCATCCCGGTTGCCTTCTTGAAAGCCATGCAAAAGGTCGAAGGATGTTCGTATCCCACTTCATAGGCAAGCCACGTAACGGAAACAGGGTCGTTCATGGCCTCCATGATGGTCACGGAACAACCAATACGGTGATTCCGCACATATTCTGAGGGTGACACTCCAGTGAAATAGCGGAACTTCATCGAAAAATTGTTCTGGTGGATGCGGCACTTGCTTCTCAGATAATGTACGCTCAATCCAAAATCAAACAGGTGCCCGTTCAGAAACGCCAGGGCACGGCCGACATCCACCGGCCACCGGTCGCTGCCACGGATAAGGTTTATCCTGCAGTAGTGCTCCTTTATGGCATGAATGTCATGCCGGTCCCCCGAAGTCGCCATTGCCATCATTCGATCCCTTTCAGATATCCATGCTCCTATGCTTGCCGGTTCATATCAGACCAATACGGGCTATCCGTTTTCTCCAGCCGCATCGAATCCTCAGTGAACAGCGTGCATTTTTAAAAAAGAGTACGATCCCTCAAAAACCTTACAAAAAAATTCCGGCAGTGTTGAAATTCTTCCCTGGGCGTACTCTGATTCACGGAAACTGGCATCCGGATCACTGCAGAGGCGGATGGCATTTTTCCCGGAGCCGGTGGCTGGAAACCGTCATTTCACTGTGAATCCGGCCATTGCCGGGGGTCGGATGAACCACGCCAGCTCACGGGTGCAACCCGGTCCAGTGTATCTCTTGCATCAGAATGATCAGAAACCACCCATTCGATCCCGTGCAATCCGCTTTCAAGCGGCCGCACCCGAACCTGATGCCCCATTGCCCTGAGTGCACCGGCCCTGTCCTCCCAGGCCGAACCCTCCTCAATCTCAAGATGACGGCCCCTATGCAAAAAATTGGGCATGGCAATGGCTTCATCCAGCGAAAGCTGCCAGTCGAGAACACCGATCAGCGCTTTGACCACATACCCTATGATGCGACTGCCACCGCGCGACCCGAGAATCAGCCGCAACTCCCCGTCCTCATCAAATACCATAACCGGCGCCATGGAGCTGCGCGGACGCTTTCCCGGCTCCACGGCATTGGGCGAGCGGAAACCGTTGCGCTCCGCGTCGAACGTGAAATCGGTGAGCTGGTTGTTCAGCAGGAACCCGCCGGTCATGATACGGCTGCCAAACGGAGCTTCGATGGAGCTGGTCATGGCCACTGCGTTCCCGTGCCGGTCCACGATGGAAAAGTGGCTCGTACCAGTGGTTTCCTGCTGGGTGGATGGCGACCATTCTCCGGCAACATCGCGCCCTGACCCGGGCGACGGCCGGTTCAGGGCCGCACCGGCCGGCAGTCCCGGCTGCACTTCCTCCAGGGCCCGGAGCGTATCCACCCACTTGGCGCGCATCGACAGATAGGACCGGTCCAGCAACTCCTCCTGCGGAACTTCCACAAAGTCAGGGTCGCCGATCCAGGCCTCGCGGTCGGCAAAAGCCAGGCGGCTGGCTTCGGCGATCAGGTGGATGGCGGCAGGATCCCCAGGCTGGAACTGCTGCATGTCGAAATGTTCGAGGATCCCCAGGATCTGCAGCAGGGTGATGCCGCCGGATGAGGGCGCCGGAATCCCGCAGACGGTCCAGCCGCGATAGGGACGGCAGGCCGGATCCCGCACAACCGGCCGGTAAGCGTCAAAATCCTCCGCGGTCAGGTCGCTGCGTCCCGGCCATCGTCCCCGGGCCGCGCGGACCATCTCCCCGGTGAGATCGCCACGGTAGAATACGTCCGGCCCTCCACGGGCAATATCGGAAAGGGTTTCTGCCAGTTCGGGATTTTGCATGAAGGGCTCGTCGTCGCGGGTCGGGTGGGCCATGCCCTGCCGGATATCGCGGAACAGCCACAGCGACGGGTCGGCGGCTATCTGGCGCTGCAGGCGGACCGGCATAGGAAACCCGTCGCGGGCCAGCGTAATGGCCGGCTCGAACAGCTCATCCCACGCCCGCGTACCATGCTCCCCGTGCGCCTGGTGCATCATGGCCAGCATCCCGGGCACCCCCACGGAAAGCCCGGTGGGGACGGCCGCCCATACCGGCAGCGGCCAGTTTCCGACCAGGAAGCGTTCCGCCGTGGCCGAGGCCGGCGCCGTCTCCCTTCCGTCGAACACCGTCAGCCGTCCTGTGACTCCATCCCGGTACAACAGGAACGCCCCTCCGCCGATGCCGCTCTCCGGCGGCTCCACCACGTTCAGGGCCATCTGGACGGCCACGGCGGCGTCCATGGCATTCCCGCCGTCCCGAAGCACAGACTGCCCGGCCTCCACGGCCAGCGGGTGCGCCGCGACCACCACGGAACCCTCCTGAAGCACGACCATCCCATCCTCCGGAGGCCAGACCGGATCCGCGTCGTAGGCAGGGCCGCATCCACCATGGAAAAGGAGCAGGCCAAAAAGAGCCGCAAAAAACAGGCATCGTTTGCATTTCAGGATATGCGATAGAGATCGTTCCATAGGAAAAATGTGTTCGGGTTACAGCGGTTCCCAACTCTCCGGGATTATGAATATATTTGAAATCATATGGATAAAACATACCTGCAAAAACTTTTTGAGGAACACCGCAAGGCGGAAAGGTGCCCCTCGCCCGTCCTGGTGGTTGCCTTTTTCAACCGGCTGCTGGGATTCCTGTTCCCCGAATTCAGCAATATCCGGTTCCAGTCGGTCAGGGAGCTGGAGCAGCTCAGCGAGGAGCTGAAACTGGAGTTCTGCCAGATCCTGCGGAAATGCTCGGAGTGTCCGAAAGCCAATGTAGAGGAGGTGACGCGGGAGTTCTGGGATGCCCTTCCCGGGATCAGGGAAACTTTGGAACTCGACGTCATGGCCATCTACGAGGGGGATCCCGCGGCCAAAAGCCGTACGGAAGTCGTGCGCACCTATCCCGGTTTCTACGCGGTCACCTCGTACCGGATCGCCCACTTCCTCTACGGAAAGGGCTACCGGCTGCTGGCCCGAATGATCACCGAAAACGCACACAGCCACACCGGCATCGACATCCACCCGGCGGCGCGCATCGGCAGGCATTTCTGCATCGACCACGGGACCGGGATGGTCATCGGCGAGACCACCGAGATCCACGACCACGTCAAGATCTACCAGGGTGTCACCCTGGGCGCGCTCAGCGTACGCAAGGAGGATGCGGCGATCAAGCGCCACCCCACCATCGAAGAGTACGTGGTGATCTATGCGGGGGCGACCATCCTGGGTGGAAGCACGGTCGTCGGACACCACAGCGTCATCGGCGGCAGCGTCTGGCTCACTTCGAGCGTCCCGCCCTGGTCCCGCATCACCTACATCGCCCATCAGGAAAGCCGGAAGGTCACCGGGCAACCGCATCACAACATGGAGCAGAACTGAGACCATGAACCTCGAACAGCTCATCGGCAACACCCCCATCGTGCGACTGCAGCACATACCCGAATCGCCGGACGTGGCCATCTACTGCAAGCTGGAAGGCCGCAATCCCGGAGGCAGTGTCAAGGACCGGGCCGCGTACGGGATGTTAACAGCCGCCCTGGAGCGCGGCGATATCAAACCGGGTGACCGGGTCGTGGAGGCCACCAGCGGCAACACCGGGATCGCACTGGCCATGATCGCCCGGCTCAAGAACCTGCGCATGACGCTTGTCATGCCCGAAAACTCGACACAGGAGCGGATCCAGACCATGCGGGCATACGGGGCGGAAGTGATCCTGACCAAGGCCGAGGGCACTATCGAATACTCGCGCACCGTCGCCGACGAGATGGCCGCAACCGGTGAATACTACCAGCTCAACCAGTTCGCCAACCCGGACAACTACCATATACACTACCGCACTACCGGTCCGGAGATCTGGCGGGACACGGACGGGAAAATCACCCATTTTGTCTCCTCCATGGGAACCACCGGGACCATCATGGGCGTCTCACGGTACCTTAAGGAGCAGGATCCGGCCGTGCAGATCGTCGGCGTGCAGCCCACCGAGGGATCACAGATTCCCGGCATCCGGCGCTGGTCGCCTGAATTCCTGCCGAAAATATTCGAACCGGAGCGGGTGGACCGGACCATCGACGTCAGCGAGCAGGAGGCCACCGAAATGACGCGACGCATGGCACGCGAGGAGGCGATATTCGCCGGCATGAGCAGCGGCGGGTGCCTGGCCGCGGCCGTAAAGCTGGCCCGTGAACTTGAAAGCGGCCTGATCGTCTGCATTACCTGCGATATCGGCGACCGCTACCTCAGCTCCCCCCTTTTTGAGGATAAGGGCTGACATCCACCGGAAAAAAAGCTATTATACTGCATGCTTGCTTTTGGCTCACCCCGCCGGATGCAGCAGTTTACTACAGGGACCCTAAAACCAAACGTAATTGTTATGACGACAATGCTACGAGCTGCTTCATCCGCCGACTCCACCCTTTCCCGACTCATCTCGTCACGTATTCTCCTGAGATGCATGAAATCTGTCCTGGTGCTGCTGACCGTCGCGGCCGTGGCCCTGCCCGCCGGCCGGCAATCTGCCCTGGCGGCCGACACCACGCGCACGAAAGTGGCTGACGGGTTCTATTTCACCCAGATCGTGGACGCCTCCATCTTCACCCCCATCCGCATTTCGGCCCTGGAGATCAACATCGCCCGGCCCAACGTGAGCATCCGCAACACGCTCTCCAACAACACCCTGGGCACGGCGTTCACCAATACGCAGAACATGGCCCGCAACTACCATCGCGATGACTATGAGGTCGTCGGGGCCATCAACGGCGATTATTTCGGGATGAACGACGCCTCCAATCCGTACACTTATGTCAGCAACCTGATGATCAAGGACAACGAGTACGTCATCGGCAAGTCCTACCCCCGCAGCCAGTTCGGCATCACCACCGAAGGCATCCCCTTTGTGGACATGCTCAGTTTTGCGGGACAGGCCGAGCTCTCCAACG
>SKWQ01000001.1 GCA_007128855.1 Balneolales bacterium | reverse complement strand
GGATAAACGGCCTGCTCGCGCTCGGTGAAATGAATGCCTACTTTCCGCTTGAGGATGAACACGGACTGGTCATGGACGGGAGTGTCAACTCCAATGTGCGTCTGAGGGGCCGGATCGACGATCTGGAGGCCATCCGACTGGACGGCAACGTTACTGCTGAAAATGTCAACATGGCATCGCCCGACCTGATGCTGCCGCTGAAAGACCTCAACGGCGAACTGGTCTTCCGTGGCGATGATCTGGATACCCGCGAAGTGACCTTCCTCTTCGGTGAATCCGATTATTACCTGTCCGGTACTGTCCAGCGCTTCAAAGCTTTAATGCATGAACCGGGTGAGGCCGATCCCGCCGTCTTCTCCGGCCGCTTCCGCTCTGAGTTTTTCAACGCGGACGAGTTCATGGATTTTGAAGAGCTTCCCGAGCCGGAGCCGTTTGACGCATGGCTGCCCAACATGAGCGGCAGCCTGGATGTAGAGATCGAGCGCATGCAGTTCTTTGCGATGGAGGCCACCGACATCCGGGGGACCGTTGAAATGACCCCGAATTACATCCGCTCCAGTGATGCCCGGCTTGCCATGTACGGCGGTACGATGAACGGCCGGTTCCAGTGGGACGTGTTCGCGGTGGACCACACCGGTTTCACCTTTGCCGGGAACCTGGTGAACATGCGCGTGGAGCAGCTCTTCAGTGATTTCGACCTGGGCGGACGTTCAAAGCTTGCCGAGCATGTGAATGCCAACATCAACGCCTCAACGGATTTTTACGCCGAATTTGACGAATTTATGGAGATGGATATGATGCGCCTGCGGGCAGCCGGTGACTTCGGAATGGAAGAGGCACGCATTTCAGAGCATCCCACGCAGGTCAGCCTGGCCAACCTGCTCGGCCTCAGCGAGCTGCGTGATCTCTCCCTGGATCAGTGGACGGCCATATATGATATATCGGACGGGATCATGACCCTGGAAGATTTCAACCTGACCAGCAGGGATCTGGGCCTGAACCTCTCGGGGACGCACAACCTGATCGAAGACCGGCTTGACTACCGGGCCGAGGTCGTTATGCCGCGCACCTGGGCCAACCGCCTGGGTGACCTCATCCCCAGCCAGGGCATAGATGCCCTGACCCGGGACGACGGCATGCTGATCCTGCCGGTCAGCATCCTCGGCTCATCCGAAAGTCCGCGGCCTGGATTCGACGACAGCGCCGTCCGGGATCGCATCGAGGAGAGTCTCCGCGACCGCGCCGAGGAAGAGGGCCGTGAGATCATCGATGGCGTGCTGGACCGGCTCCGGAGGAGGAACTGACCGGTTGCAGCTTCGGCGGTACGGACAAATTTCGGATCAGGAGTGGCCATCCGTACCGGAGCTGCAGCAACGGAGCTGCAACAACAGAGCCTCAACGATGGATCAGCAGTCCACGGCTGCTTTATCTTCATCCCAGCAAAGGCTTTGACCATCAATGGATATCGTTCCGTTTCCGACCTCCGTATCCCAGGATACCGTAAAAGGCTGGGTTATATCGATATCCCCGAAATAACCTTCACCTTCAAATTCAGGTGACTGGAGCTGGCCGTTGCTTATTAAGGCACTGGTGCCGTCGAGCGTATATACGCCGTCGGTATGCTGGTAAAATCCGGTTTCATCTTCGGTCAGACTGGTAGAAACATCCAGTTTTTCGAGTTGCCCGCCGTCGGATTCCCAGATTGCGGTACTGATGTAGGTAAACCCTTCCTCCGGGACATCGAAGTTGACCGACCATTCCCCGGAACTGCCGTCAAAGGAGGACGTGCCATCGATGATCTGCTGCTCCTGGAAACCGCCATCTTCGAATTCTGCAGAGGCAACTACGTTCCAATCGACATCCTCGCCATGGACTACGGCCGTGACCGTGATATCAACGGTCTCCCCGAGCTCGGGATCCTGGGCGGAATAGTTCCATAAGAACTCATTGCCGGATACTTCAACAACACCAGGGACAGCGTTCATGGTGAAGAAAGTGGCATAGGTGGTGTGGAGCGAGTAGGCGCTTTCCGTCATGGTCACCAGAAAGGAAGCCAGCTGGAAAGGATCCGCTTCCTGGGTCATGTGCGGATTGCTTTCCTTATAGACATCACGTGCCGCAAGCACTCCCGAATCGTTCACGGCCTCCTTGGCAGCGGCGCCGCCGTGGGTGAAAATACCGGTTTCCATCTGTAACTGGCTGAAATCGGGCGGGGACGGAACCTGCGAGGGATCGTCCGGGCCTGTGGCACTATTATCGTCGCAGGAAGCAAGCATAAAGGTGAATGGAAGCAGAAAAAGTGCGGTTAAGTGCGATCTGAAATTATGCATGTTTATTGAAGATTTTTCGATTTCGGTTGGAATGACCCCCACATTGCAATCAACCATTTTTCAGGTTTAAACGCAGGATGTGTGACTGGATATGTTTTAGTATCAATCACTTGCCGCCCGGAACGGATGAGTCGGGTGCTTATTGCACGGGCATTGTCAGCTCTATGAAATGGCCTGGCCGGGTCAGTTCTATCTCCCTCAAATGCGTGGCAGGCACCGGGCTGTTGCTCTCAGGTTCGGGGGACAGACGGGCGAACAGGGCTGCGTGAACACCCAGGCGGTGTGCGGCGCCATCCGTGCCGGTAACTTTGAAAATGCGGGGTCTCCAGATCAGGTCATCCCGGTTGGCGGAGAAGCGTCCGCGGTCATCCGTCACGGCAATCCTCTCCGTGGGGAAACCGGGTCCTCCCGGACAATCAATTCTACCGTCACGGTTCCACTCCAGGAATGCCACTTCCGGTACAATGAACGACACCAGGGTGTCCGCGATAAATGTGGCATTGATATCATACAGACCGGGGAGCATCCGGTAATTGACCGTATGTCTTCCTGGTGGATAGGGTTCCATGAACAGCAGATCGTAGTCGGTGAGGCCGTGCAGTGATCGCGCGAACATGGTTACCGATGCCGAATCGGCCAGTTCAAACGTGATACTCTGCAATCCATCGCAGCTTGGATTCGGCAAAGGCTGGTAAATCCGGTTCGTATCGAACGCCGTAGAGGTGAGAAGGTTGCCGTCCGGCTGTCGGTCCGGCAGCTGTGATTCCATGCAGTGCCGCTGTGAAATGTCGGAAAGGGACCCGGAATCGGCGTCCGTTGCCGGACCGGGAGCATCCAACCGCTCCAGATGATAGGCGATCATCACTTCAACGCCCGCCGCGGGAGTGCCATCGGCACGCAGTACCCTGCCTGAGATATCCGGATCGGGATCATCCGCACAGGAGCCCAGCGTCAAGCCGCACAACAAGGCGGTCACGGCCAGAAGTAGTATATGGTAACGCATTGTGAACGTAAGCTGGTTGTTTAAAGATGATTTCAGGAGACGCCTCCGGCATCCACTCACTCTCAACAAGAACACTGGTTGGTCGTCATCTGTCTTCCTGGAAGGATTGGAAAATGAAAACTGATTGGTCGTCACCGTCCTTCCTGGAAGGACCGGAAGTTGTATGAGAAGGTAAGCATTACAAAACGTGTAAGCACCTCAGATTGGGTGTCCTGGATATAGATGTCGGTGACGATGCGGTTGATGCTGCTGTTCTGTCCGAGGATGTCGGTGACCGTCAGACGCAGCTGGGCCGCGCGGTTCGACAGGAAGCGGTATCCCACAGAAGCATTCCAGAAGGCTATGTTGCGGTTGAAATCGTCGGAAAGACCCTCAAAGTGCAGCAGGTTCAGGTCTGATTCCAGGATCAACCACTCCCATGGCAGCACGGTGAAGCGGGCGGATGCGCGTCCGGTATAGTAGTCATCGTCAAGATCTTCGCGGATGGAATTGCGTACGAACCGGTACCCGGCGGTGTAGGCCAGGGTGAAGTCCACTTCAGGGCTGATGACGCTGTTGAGGTTGAAACCGGCGTCCAGGTCGGTCTGGTAACCGATGTTGCGGCGATCGTTGATGATGGATGGCGTCTCGCGGTAGCGGACTCCGGTGTTCAGGTTCAGGTTGCTGCGGAGGAACGCTACCGGCAGGCTGTAATTCAGGAAGGAGCGCAGGTCCCAGGCGTTGCCGGTCTGGTCGGGCGTGATGAGCCGACCGCCGCGTTCGAGCACAAGACCGTTGGGCATTTCCATGTCGCGGTCCGCCAGTACGGTGCGGTTGCCTATGTAGTCCTGCGTGTAGGCCACGTTGATGAGACCGATGAGTGCGGTCTGGGACCGGGCGTTGATCTGGCGCAGGCGCAGGTTCACCTGGTGGATGTACTGCTCCCTGAGATCCGGATTTCCCCCGGTCCAGAGCAACGGATTGGTCATGTCGATCACATCCTGAAGCTGGCTGACGCTGGGAGTGCGGGTATTGGTCCGGTATCTCACGCGGACATCCGTGGATTCCGAAAAGCGGTAACGGATATTCCCGCCGGGAAGCAGGTTGGAGAAGTTCCTGCGGGTACTGGTCACAAGCGGATGGATCTGTTCTCCTTCAACCATCGTGTATTCCCATGCGAGAGATGCGCCAAAACGCCAGGCGTCGGATCGGTACCGGTATCTCAGGGAGGGAGTATGAGAGTATTCCCGGTTTTCGAACTGGCTGGACAGGCGGATATCCGCAATTTCGAAGCGGTCGGTTATGTCATCGCTCCGGAAAACCATGCGCTCGGAATCACTGAATTCAAAGGACGGGGCATATGCAAGGGAGACCTGTCCGTTCTCCGACACGGGCTCCGTGTATTGGATGCTTGCCCGGACGGACGTGCTGCGCGTTTTTATATCCACAAACTGATCGTCAGATACAGACCGGAAGAGATCGTCCTGGGTTTCATAATACCGGCTCAGGCCCAGTTGAAGCTGGTCGCCGGTCCGGCTGTCGGCCTGTGTCGACAGGTTCATGGAAAAGGTCCGTCCGCGGGTAAGGAACTGACGGCGGTACAGGATATTGTTGTTCAGGTTATATCGGAAATTGTCTGCCTCGTTGAAATTGATGGTTTCGTTCATCAGCGAGGGATTTCCCGTGACCGGCTGACCAATGGTCGCTCCGTTGAGGGACCGGTTGGAGTCGTCGTAGCCCAGGCTGACGCGAGGTGTTACGATCACGGAGCGCAACGGATCGATCCGGTACTCCAGACGGCTGTTGAATCGATGGTTGTAGTTTTGTGATTCGGACCGTGACTGTTCGTAATAGCGCTCGTCCATGGACTCATCCTCAAGAAAAAGCCGTTCGAGCAGCAAATCGTTGGTGTTGGATGTGCGGTTGAAAAAGTAACTGCTGTTGATCCGCCAGGAGTCATTCCAGCGATCGATGTAATTGATGCCAAATGATTGAACTGCGTTGACCCCCTGTTGGTCATTGATCAGGAAGTCGCCGATGTTCCCTGAACTTTGCCGCCCGCCGCGTCCGCCGCGTCCGCCCCGGCGCGAAGAGGTCTGGCCGGCTTGTGCCACACCGGCCAGATAGTCATTGCTGAAATTGACCTGGTTTATGTTGTTGGCCAGTCCGATGAGGGAAATCCGCCGATTCCCGCTGAAATGGTTGTAATTCCCACCGCCCAGATAGCGATCGTTGCTGCCACCGCTGAGGTTGGCCCGTCCGAATTGACCGTCGCGGATTCCTCCACGGGTTACAATGTTGATGGTGAGGGTCGTTTCGCCATCGTCAAAACCGGTGAACTGTGCCTGCTCAGTGGCCTGGTCGAATACCTCAATCTGGCGGATGATCTCGGCTGGAAGGTTTCGCAGGGCAACGCTCGGATCATCGCCGAAAAACTCCTGACCGTCCACCAGCACCCTTTGCACCCTCTCTCCCTGCGTCTGCAGCTCACCGTCCTGCATCGTGAAGCCGGGCATCCGGCGCAGCAGGTCCTCAGCCACGGCATCCTCCCGGACCGGGAACGCGGCTGCCGAGAAAACGGTGGTGTCGCCGCGGAGTTCGACCGGATCAGGCCGCGCCGTTATTTCCACGCCATCCATTTCCATGATTTCCTGAGGCATCTGGATGCGCAATCCTGTGATGTCGCGATCGGTGACTTCGATGGGGACCGCGGTGCTCCGATAGCCAAGGTGACTGACCACGATGAGGTAGGCACCCCCGGGAACCCGCCGAAGGGTGAACTGTCCGTCCGGATTGGCCGGGTTTCCGCGCAACAGGAGGGTGTCGGCCTGCGTAAACAGCGCCACGTTGGCCTCCGGCAGGGGAGTGCCGCGTTCATCGGCGATGGTCCCGCTCACCGTAAAAAACTGAGAGGATGCGCTTGTGGCCCCGAGCATGGTCAGTGCCAGCAGGATGAGCATGAATTTCGCAACAAAGGAAAAGTGGATGGATGGACGGCAGTTGGGTTGAGGCGATGCTTTTGACGACATTGGTGCGACTGATTCTACAGGGGTAGTTCGGGGGGATATTGAAATAGGATATCCGGTCGGAAGCAGTAAGGGACAGTCCATGTACGTGGCGGAAATGATTTAAATAAGTGGATGGAGTGCATGCATTTGGTTAGACGCGGGAGGCGGGAAAAGGTTCGGCCGCCGGTTAAAGTTCCGTTATTTTGTTTTTGGCTGATGTTGCTGGCAATTTCCTGCTATATTGTTAGATTAATGTAGCGGAAACCCCCTTCAAAAGAGAATCGCTGTGAAACTGCTGGCAACATCGGACCTGCACCTGGGTCGGCACTCCTCGCTGCCGTTTGATGAGAGCGATCCCGGCCTGACCGCGAGCGCGCAGACCTGGCACCGCATCGTCGATCTGGCGATCCGGGAGGATGTGGATGCGCTCCTTTTGGCGGGCGACCTGGTGGACCAGTCCAACCGTTTCTACGAAGCCTCGGCCGAACTGGAAAAGGGCATCCGGCGGCTGGTGGGTGAACGCATTCCGGTCGTGATGGTCAGCGGCAACCATG
>SKWQ01000166.1 GCA_007128855.1 Balneolales bacterium | reverse complement strand
TGTCGGGGACGTGTCCGAGCCCCAGCGCATGGCCGATCTCGTGGGCCAGGATCACCTTCAGCTCCCGGCGGTTGTGGAAGTGGTAGACGGAGATGGTGCCGCGGGTGCCGTCGAACCGGTACTCGGCGCTGTTGAAACGGAACTCGTCGCCGAATTCACGGTAGAACTGTCGGACCATGTCGTCGTGGAAAGCGACTTCGCGGTTCAGACGGTCAGCGCTGCGGTTGAGCGCGGCCACGTACCGTTCGACGTCGGACCGCAGTCCGCGTTCGCGCTCCCGCTTGTCCTCGACGGCCTGCAGCTCCCGTTCGTACTCCTCGAGCTGTTCCGGACGGAATCCGCCCGCCTCGTTCACGCCTTCCACCCAGGTGTTGAAACGCGCGATCCGCCCGTTCAGCCGGTCACTGAGCCGCTGGTGCTCCTCCATCCGGCGCTCCAGGTCGCGCTGCTCGCGCTCGTATTCGGCGTGCATCTGTCCGATGAAATCGCTTTTGGATGCGATGTTGTCCTGGAAGCGGCGGGCCCGGTCGGAGTGCTCCTGCCGTTCGTCGTAATCGAAATGGATGATGTTCCGGGCCTGGTCGGCCGCCCGGCTGCCCTCGTGATGCCGCACGGCCAGGTCATCCACGGCGCCGGCCCAGAGCGCAAGCGCCTCGTCGACGGACCGCTGCACCTCGCTGCGTGAGATGTGGAAGCGCGGGTCGATGGTGCCGATGGTATAGCTGAATTCGAGGGTGCAGGGGCCGGTGCGGGTGCGGGTTGCGGACCTGCCGGACGTGCGCGAGGCGGCGCGGGTGTCGCCCGGCTCACGGGTGCCGAGCTGCTCAGACCGATCGTGCAAGCCGTACGGGTCGCCTGATCCGGGTGCCTCCCGGGAGTCGCGGTCCCGGCCGCCGTCGCCGCCGCATCCGGCGGTGGCGAGCAAGACGACGAACACGAGCAGCGCGTACGTCCGGCCGAGCAGCAGCCGGAACCCTCCGACGGGATCTCCGTTGTCGTCAAAAACGGCACTGTCGCGCCGGGTGGATGCGCGCAGCTCCTCCAGAATCTCCGCCACCAGCCCTGATGGCAGCGGCGGCGATTTTGGCGAATGTTTTGGCAGCGGCGGCAATTTTGCCGATGGTTGTGGCACCGATTGGGGCGCTGCCTGATGCGCCGGATCGCTTTGGAACCGGTACGGCTCCGGCTCCCGGCCCGATCCGCCCTTCGCCGCGAACAGGTGATGGTCCAGCGCGGGCCCCATCCGCACGAACAGCTCCGGTTTGTCGCCGCGCATATGGTGGATGTGGCTGGCGAAGGGGATGATCTCGGTGCGCTCGGGATCCAGTTTGCGCGCCAGCCGGGTGATCCCGTTCTCGGCGGCGACGGGCATGTCGGGCCCGACCAGCTTCCCTTCGGGATAGAACCAGAGTCCGACCGGACGCTCCGCCCGCGGCAGCAACGCAACCGGTTTTTCCACACCATCCCCATCCACCCGGTACCCTGACCCGTTGAGCAGCGCCACGGCGTGTTCCATGCTGGCCAGGGCGCGGCGCGCATTCCCGCGGTCGATCGAGAACACGCCCAGCCGCCGGAAAAACGGATGGCGCCGGAGCTGCTGCTCGTCCATCATGGCGCGGGTGCGCTTGCCGATGACGCGCTCGTTGAGCAGCAGGGGGTTGAGCGCATCCCACCAGGCGTTGTGGTTGCCGATGTAAAGGGTGGCGCGGCGGGTGCGGGGGAGCATACGGTCGTCGAGCCAGACCGCCCGGAAGCGTCTGCGGTAGAGCGTGAGCACGTACCAGTAGAAGATGCGGGTGAAGACCGGGTCTTCCCGTTCGGGGATGAAAAGTTGCGGTGTATCGTGCCGATCGTCGCTCATTCGCGTGGTTCGGTGCCGTTGCGGTTGGTTACTATGGGTGGATGCGGCCGTTGCCGGCAGGGTTCGGTGATGGTCTTTATGGGGGGATGCGGCCGAAGCCGGTCGGGTTGAGTGATGTTGTTGTTGGATGCGGCCAGTAGCTGCACGGCATGGTTTGGGCGGGTGGACACCGCCCGTCCACCCACATTAAGGTTTTTTAATGTTTGTGTAAATAGTGATATATTCTATTATTGGTATGGTTCAGGCGGAATCCGGAGGTCGCAGATCGGCCCGGTTTGCCGGACTGCCGCGAGCCCGATCATTTCAACGTCTACAGAATGCCCGATGCGACGGATTCGTTCCGCCGGCCGCATCCACAAGAATATTTCCGAAACCAAGTGATGGAAAACCGGACAGCTGGATTTCCGGAGTTTGCCCAATGATCGTAGCCGATATCATTTACAATTTGTCGATCCTGGCGGTGCTGAGCGTGCTCTCGAACATGCTTGACGACCGCTACGACCGCAGCCGGCTGCACGGACAGGTGCTGCAGGGCGTGCTTTTCGGGTCGATTGCGCTGGTGGCCATGATGTACTCGTTCACCTATACCGAAGGGATCATCTTCGACGGACGGACGGTGGTTGTGAGCATCGGCACGGCGTTTTTCGGTCCGCTCACCGGCGGTATCAGCCTGATCATGGCCGGGGCTTTCCGCGTCTGGGTTGGCGGTGGAGGCATGGTCATGGGCATCCTCTCCCTCGTGTACGCCTTCATCATCGGCTGGGTGTTCCACCAGGTCAAGAAAAACAGTGCGGGCCGGCGCACCACGTCCCTGCAACTGCTCTCCATGGGCGTGATCGTCCATTTCATGATGGCCGTGTTCATTTACGCGCTGCCCCCGGAGCATGTCAAGGCTGTGCTGCAGAACATTGCCCTGACGGTGATGTTGGTCTATCCGGCCGTGACGGTACTTATCGGCAAGATCCTGGCATCCCACGAGGAGCGGCGGATGCACATGGAGAAGCTGGCCGAAAGCGAGGAGCGGTTCCGGCTGCTGATCGGGTCCAGCGACGACATCATTTTCACGGTCAACCACGACCTGGTGCTCTCCGGCGTGTTCGGCAAATGGATGGAGCCGCTGGGGAGGCGGGCGGAGGATTACATCGGCCGCACGGCCATCGAGATCCATGGCGAGGAAGTGGGACGCTTCCAGGAGGAACAATTCCGCAAGGCGCTGGCCGGGGAGGATGTGGTCTACGAATGGGAGGACGACATCGGCAGGGGATCGCGATTCTACCAGACCAAAATGTCGCCCATGCGCAACGAAAACGGCGATATCATCGGCCTGGTGGGCATCGGGCGGGACATCACCGACACCAAAACGATGCAGGAGCAGCTCAGCCGGTCGCTCAAAGAGAAGAACGTCCTGATCGCCGAGATCCACCACCGCGTCAAGAACAACATGGCCATCATCTCCAGCCTGCTGAACCTGCAGTCGGGCTACGCCGAGGGCGAGGAGACACGACAGCTGCTTCAGGAGACCGAGGGCCGCGTGCGGACCATGGCGCTGGTGCACGAACTGGTCTACGAAGGTGACAATTTCACCGAAATCGCCATAAGAGACCTGCTGGAGCGGCTGGTGAACCTGCTGGAACGCTCATTCCAGATGCCGGACAAGAACATCCGTACCTCGCTTCGGGCCGACGACATCACCATGGACATGAGCTCGTCCATCCCGCTGTCGCTGCTGGTCAACGAACTGGTGACCAACTCCTGGAAACACGGTTTCAACGGGGTCCGGGAGGGGATGATCCACGTGAGCCTGCTCCGGAAAAACGGGCAGTTCGAGCTGCGGGTGCAGGACGACGGCAGCGGCCTCAGCGAAGAACAGGTCGAAAAGCTGCAGAAACCCACGTCGTTCGGCTACACCATCATCCATGGACTGGTGCAGCAACTCTACGGCACCCTCGAATACGACTGCAGCGGCGAGGGGCTGGCGGTGATCATCCGGTTTTAGGGGTTCGGTGCCAGCTCCCGACGCATTTGCCATCACGTTTTCCGTTTCTCGGGTGGATGCGGTTGCGCCCGCCACAAGGGCCGCAGGTGAAATGGCTGTTTTTTCCGGTGGATGCGGTTGGCGTTCTGGTTCCGGCCGGACTTCAGAGAAACATCAGGCGCGCGCCGGTGTCCTCGTCAATGCCCAGCCGTTCGTATCCTTCCAGCGTTTCGGCCTTTGGCCAGGCGACCTGATGGTGCTCCCAGGCGCACGCTTCGGTATCCAGAATGCCGAAAGAGGCCATACGGCTGCTGTCGCGCGGCTGACCGATGCTGCCCGGATTGATGACGTAGCGGTGGCCCGGCTTCACGCGGAACACCCCGATGCGGTCGGGCACCACGCCCGGCATGTGCGTATGTCCCACCAGGCAGAAAGTCTGGTCGATCTGCTTGAGCACCTCGCGGCACAGCGGGGCGGAGCTCAGGTAGGTCCAGCGGTCGGGGTCAATGGGCGAGGCGTGGGCGGCGATCCAGTTGTCCTCCTGCAGGAGGAGCGGGGCCTTGAGCAGGTAGTCGCGGTTTTCGGCGGTGAGATGGTCGCGGGTCCAGGCCAGCAGCGAGTGGTTCGGCTCGCGGAACATGCGCAGCGAAATGCGACCGACCGCCCCGGCGTCGTGGTTGCCCAGCACGGTGGGGATCTTGCGCTTCCGGAGGATGTCGATCACCTCGTTGGGGAACGGGCCGTATCCCACCTGGTCGCCGAGACTGATTGCCCGGTCGTATGGGAGCGTGTCAAGTTTGGACAGGCAGGCCTTGAGGGCCGGCAGGTTGGCGTGGATGTCCGAGAGGACGGCAATGCGCATATTGGAAATGGTTGCGTTTCTGAGGATGCCGGCCGCCGTTAATCAGGTGGCAGCGGCGCGGATGGCGGAGCATCGCGCAGGGCATCGGAATGTCAGGGCGCAAGATACGGAATTATGCGTCAAATATGCCGGGGATTCGGCCGGGTTCCGGACGGCGATTCGTGTCGGGTGATCGGGACGGGTGTCGGGTCAGCAAGAGAACCGGCATCGGGTTCCGGGTTCCGGTCAGCGGTTGCTGGCGAGCAGCTGCGGCACGAGATGGGCCGAAATGTGTATGTCCGGCTGGCCGTTCACCCTGACCAGGAAGGTTTCGGGCGGTTCTATGCCATAGTCCTTTATGTCGATCTGGAAATCGGCTTCCATCCGGATGCTGTTGCCCGACCGCTGCAGGAAACCGTCCACCGTCAGCTCCCGGTCCACACCGTGCATGGCAAAAGTGCCGGTGGCGGTCACGGGCTGCCTTTCCATTGAATCGGGATCGAAATCAGGTGAGAACGTGCCCGTGAAGGCGATCTGCGGGAAACGGTCGGCCCCCAGCAGTGTGTACATGTCGCGGTCGCGACGGGTGATGCCGGTCTTCAGGGTCCGCAGTTCCATGGAGAACTCCAGGAGGTTGCCGGACAGGTCCAGCGTGCCGTTCAGCCGCGCGGATTCGCCGGAGAAAATGCCCACGGTGCCCAGGGCCAGACAGGTGAACTCGGCCTTGCCGGATTTCGTGATGAAGCGGGTTTGTGCCACGGGGGCGACAGCGGCAGCGGGCAGGTCACTGCCGTTTGTCCGGGCATCGGATGAAACCTGAGTGCCGGGCGGGGTTTGCCCGGATGTGTGGCGGGAATCGCTGCGGTTGCAGGAGATCAAAGGCAGAACAATACACAGGAGCAGGACAGCGGGATAATTGGACATGCGATTCTCCAATTAGGTGGGCAGTACGGAACTTTGGACAAACGTGCAACAAAGTGAAATGCATCAAGTGACCCGCTACAGGTCAAAACTGGCGCAGAAAAACAGTCCTTTAGATCCGTGTTATAATACGATGCGTATAAACCGCTTAGAAACAGACGGATGGAATGGCATTTGTAATATACACAAAGCCGGTGTTATGTATGTGTTAAATTAATTTATGTCGCGTGAATTCATGCGGTCAATGGTCACCAGCAACTGCGGCTCCAGCGTGGCCTCCAGGCGGATCTCCTGCTCGGTGCTGACGGTTACGGAGAGGAAAGCGGGGGGATGGATGCCGAATTCGGCGATGTCCAGTATCCACCCGGCTTCCAGATGGATCTCGCTTATGCCGGCCTGCAGCGTGGCGGGGACCTCGAGGTGGCGTGTGACGCCGTTCAGGGTGAAGTCGCCGACGGCGGTGACGTGCTGCGGGGCGCCGGAAGCGGGGTCGAAGGCGGGATGGAACGTGCCGGTGAACTCGGCGAAGGGGTGGGCGTCGGTGTTCAGGGCGGAATTGAGTTCGGTGTCACGGTCCGGGATGCCGGTCGACAGCGTCTTCAGGTACACGTGGAAGTCGAAGGCGCCGGTGCGTGGATCGATGGACCCGCCCAGGCGGCGCGAATCGCCGGCAAACACGCCCAGGCAGCCCTGCATGTCAGCGGTGAACTCGACGTGGCCGTTGCGCGTGGCGAAAACGTGGGGGCCGGCCAGCAGGGCGGGCAGGATGCCGGACTGGGTGGCGCTCTGGGAGGCGTTGGTGTAGGCGTTGTGATAGGGATTTTGGGCCTGTGCGGGATCGGAGGCGGTCGCTCCGGCATCGCTGAGGTAGTCGTAGCGCAGGGCTACGAGCAGGGTGACGATGAGCAGGGTTACGGCCAGGATGATCCGCGTCAGCCTGGCGCTTTCGGTCCGCTTGACGGCCAGGGTGACGGCAGAGGCGGTGGCGATGAATGAGGAAGCGCTTTCAGACATCGGAAGGTTTTTGTTGGAGTCGTTCATGGTCATGTTCTGTTTGTCGGTCAGCTTGGGGGGTGTTTACCCGTGCTATACGCAACCGCGTTGCGTTGGTTTCACAGGTTTTGAAGTATCGATGAAAAATCAAGTGGTTACGGTTATACGGCCTCCGCACGGCCGATTTTTTCCGGTTTCTTTATCGTGAAACACTCCGTAATGCCGGGAAAGGTTACGGGCGGTGATCTCATTTTTTACTCATTCTCGCGGATTGCCGTCTGTCTGCAAGGCCGCTAAAGTACCAGCCCGAAAGCGCGCAAACCTTAGAATTTCATAAT
>SKWQ01000285.1 GCA_007128855.1 Balneolales bacterium | reverse complement strand
TCAGGAACGCCCGCGGGGAGACGGTCCCCGATCCGGTCAAGGCAGCCATCGTCGCCGAAAAGGCCGGAGCGGCCGGTATCGTGTTCCACCTGCGTGAAGACCGCCGCCATATCCGCGATGACGATGTCCATCGCCTCAAAAGGGCCGTCAAAGGCCTGTTCGATTTTGAAATGGCCGCCACCGTGGAGATGATGAAGATCTGCATTGAGACCGGCGCCGACCTGGTGACGCTCGTGCCGGAAAGCAGGGAGGAGCTTACCACGGAGGGTGGACTGGATATGAAAAAAGTCCGGGACGATTTCCGGAAAAGGGTATTCCCGCAGTTCAAGAAAGCCGGAATCGCCATCAGCCTGTTTGTGGATCCGGAGGAGGTGGACATCGCGATTGCCGCTGAGCTGGAAGCCGAAGCCGTGGAGCTGCATACCGGTACCTACGCCAACGCCGAAACCGATGCCAGGCGCCGGGTCGAGCTGGACCGTCTGCGCGATGCCGCCATCCAGGCTCACGAACTCGGCATGAAGGTGAACGCGGGCCACGGACTCAATTTCGAGAACATCCAGCCGTTTCTGGATCATGTGCCCCATCTGGCCGACATCAGTATCGGCCACGCCCTGATTGCCGATGCCCTGTTCAACGGCCTTGAGCAGACCATCCGCCGGATGGCGGACATCATAGCAGAGTGACGGGCTGCATTACCGGTCGAGGGCTTTTCAAACAAGTCAAATCCCCCATACCATGTCCGAAGAAACCAAACCAGGTGCTGACCACCGATCCGGATTCGTGGGAATCATCGGCCGTCCGAACGCAGGCAAATCCACCCTGTTCAATCGCCTGCTCGGACAGAAACTCTCCATCATCACGCACAAGGCGCAGACCACCCGCCACCGGATCCCGGGCTTCTATTCCGACGATACCTGCCAGATCGTGTTCCTGGACACCCCCGGTATCATCCAGCCGGCCTACCTGCTCCAGGAGAAGATGATGGACCATGTCCTCCGTCTGCGCAACGACGCCGACCTGCTGGTGCACATGGTGGATGGACGGCGACCGCCGGAGCCCGGTGATGTGGTCTGGGAAACCCTTGCGGAACTGAAACTGCCGGTGGTCCTGGTCGTCAACAAAGTGGACCTGCTCGGCGGGGACCAGGCCGCTGATGAGGCGGTGGCCCAATGCCGCAAACAGTTTGACTACGCGGATGCGCTGGCCATCTCAGCACTGGACGGTTCCGGGGTGGATGCGCTCATCGCCCTGATCCGCGACCGGCTTCCGCCCGGACCGGCGTTCTATCCCAAAGATCAGGCGAGCGACCTGTCGATGCGGTTCTTTGTCTCCGAACTGATCAGGGAGCAGCTGTTCCTGCTCTATGACAAGGAAGTGCCCTACTCCTGCGCGGTCAATGTCGTGGAGTACCGGGAGGAAGACCTGATCGACCATATCGATGCGGAAATCGTCGTCAGCCGGAATTCCCAAAAGGGGATACTCATCGGGAAAAAAGGGTCGCACCTGAAAGAGCTGGGCATCCGTTCCAGAAAAGAGATCGAAGAGCTTACCGGCAAGCAGGCCAACCTGAAACTTTTTGTGAAGGTCCGTGAAAAATGGCGGGATAAGGAGGGCTTCCTAAAAAGCTACGGCTACCGATGATCCTGGCCTGGAAGCGTTTTTCCCGGCTGCGGGACTGACTTTCTTTCGCTTTTTTGTTGCAACGGACAGTAAATATTGCATTTAGTGTTGACTCGGAATGCAGAAAGCTGTAAACTTACACCCACTGTTACAAAGTTTCGTTATCCAGTACAATCAATACGATCCGGTTTAGTACATGATTTTGATCCACGCTTATATGGCCATGTGTTGTATGCCTTGCTTCGGCAGGTCAGGGTCATGATGCGTAAACAGTAAGATTTTACAGGCCCTTTCCGAAACTCTCGAAAAGGGCCTTTTTTTTGTTCTTTGAATTGGTGGAAAGTCTCTTATCGAGAAAGGCGGAGGGATCAGGCCCTGTGAAGCCTTAGCAACCGCTCCGGTATACCGGAGGTCAGGTGCTAAATCCTGCTCTTGCCATGCACTTTTGCATGGAAGGGAAAGATGAGGGAAGACGGTTTTTTCCATAAAAAGAAAGCCTCTTCCGGCATCGGCCCCGGGAGAGGCTTTTTTTTTGCAATGCCGACAGACAACAATACAGACCAGAACAACAACACAAACCCAATCACAACCAACTCATGAGCAACAACGCAGACAACAGACAATACAAGTTCGAAACGCTTCAGCTTCATGCCGGACAGGAGAAGGATCCGGCCACCAATGCCAGGGCGGTGCCGATCTACCAGACCACCTCATACGTGTTCGACAGCTCCGACCATGCCGCGGCGCTGTTCGGACTCAAGGAGTTCGGCAACATCTATTCACGGATCATGAACCCGACCAATGATGTCTTCGAGAAGCGCATTGCCGCGCTTGAAGGCGGGGTGGCTGCCGTGGCAACTTCCTCCGGACAGGCAGCGCAGTTCCTGACCATCATCACAATTGCCCAAAAAGGCGACAACATCATCTCCACCAGCAATCTTTACGGCGGCACCTACAACCAGTTCAAGGTCTCCCTGCCGCGCCTGGGCATCGACGTGAAGTTTGTGGAAGACGATGATCCTGCGGCCTACGAAGCCAAAATCGACGAGAACACGAAAGCGATCTACGTGGAGTCGCTGGGCAATCCCAAATCCAACGTCCCCGATCTGGAGGGGCTGGCTGCGGTGGCACAGAAAAACGGGATCCCGCTTATCGTCGACAATACCTTTGGAGCGGCCGGCGCCATTGCCCGTCCCATTGACTTCGGGGCAAACATCGTGGTCTCCTCGGCGACCAAATGGATCGGCGGACATGGAACGTCCGTCGGCGGTGTGCTTGTTGATGCTGGAAACTTCAACTGGGGCAACGGAAAATTTCCACTTTTTGACCAGCCTTCGCCCGGTTATCACGGACTCAATTTCTGGGAAGTCTTCGGAGACCAGGGTCCGTTCGGCAACATCGCTTTTGCGATCCGCGCCCGGGTAGAAGGGCTCCGCGATTTTGGACCTTCGCAGTCGCCGTTCAACAGCTTCCTCCTGCTTCAGGGGATCGAAACGCTCTCCCTTCGCATCGAACGCCATTGCGAAAATGCACTGGCACTGGCGAAGTGGCTGGAGTCCAATGAGAATGTGGAGTGGGTCAGCTATGCAGGCCTGCCCGGACACAAATACCATGAACTGGCTAAAAAATATCTGAATCCCGGAAAATTCGGGGCCGTCCTCACGTTTGGAATCAAGGGTGGATACGAAACGGGCCGCAAGTTCATTGACAATACGGTGCTGGCAAGCCATCTGGCCAATGTCGGTGATGCCAAAACACTTGTGATCCATCCGGCGTCCACGACCCATCAGCAGCTGAATGATCAGGAACAGCGTTCCTCGGGTGTCACCGAGGATCTGGTCCGGGTGTCGGTCGGACTCGAACACATCGATGACATCATCCATGATTTTGAGCAGGCCTTCAAGCAATCCGTAAAATAGTGGATATAAAAAAAGGGCCTCTGACTCTGCAACAGTCGGAGGCCCTCAATCAACAACCAAATCCCGGATCAACCATAACCCAAGATTCAATTACAGACAAACAACGAATTCAAAATGAGGAGAAATTCGATATGAATCAATCGAAATATGTCATATAAACAAGTAAATCTCACATATCGCGACCGGAACTCTTTTGTGACCGAGTCAGGTTACGAGTTTCCGGAACTGGAGGTCGCCTACCAGACCTGGGGGACGCCGAACGAAAGCATGAGCAATGTCGTGGTGGTGTTCCATGCACTTACAGGGCATGCCGCCGCGGACGAGTGGCTCACCGGGTTTTTCGGCAAAGGCCGGCTGCTGGATCCCGATGAGCACTATATCATTTGCAGCAATGTCCTCGGGAGCTGCTACGGCACCACCGGTCCGCTCAGCACCGATCCGCGCACGGGCGAGCGTTACGGCGGGAATTTCCCGGTGATCACCATACGCGACATGGTCCGGGTGCAGCAGCGGCTGCTGGATCACCTTAAGGTCCGGCGCATCCGTTTTGCCATCGGTGCGTCCATGGGCGGCATGCAGGCACTGGAGTTCGGCATCATGGATGAACGGCCGGAGCAGCTGCTGCTGATTGCCATGGGCAAGGCGCATTCGGCATGGGCCATCGGCATCGGCGAGGCGCAGCGCCGTGCCATCTTCTCCGATCCGAAGTGGCGGGACGGGCACTATCCACCCGATGACCCGCCCGCATCGGGACTGGCCGCCGCACGCATGATGGGCATGATCACCTACCGCAGCGCCAGCTCGTTTGAGCGCCGGTTCGGCCGCGAGCCGCAGCAGGACAAGCCCTGCTACCAGGTCGAGTCTTATTTGAACTACCAGGGCAACAAGCTGGTCGACCGCTTCGATGCGGTCACCTATGTGCGGCTGACGCAGGCCATGGACAGCCATGACGTCTCGCGCGGACGCGGACCCTTTGCCCGGGTGCTTGAGCGAATCAAGATCCCCGTGCTGGTGGTCGGCATCAGTTCCGATATCCTGTACCCGGTGGAAGAGCAGAAAGAGCTCACCTCGCTGCTTGGAAGCGCCCGCTATGTGGAACTCACCTCCGACAACGGCCATGATGCCTTCCTCATAGAATTTGAAGCCATTCAATCCCTTGTTAAAAAACATTTCCCCGAACTCACACAAAAGTATCAATTAGTATTTTCCCAACAGTAATGCTGCGAATTATAAAATTTGGCGGGACGTCACTTTATGATGCTCCCCGCATCCGCAATGCCGTAACTATTGTCAACCGGCAGCGAAAGGATGCCGACGTCGCCGTGGTCGTATCGGCGCTTGGCGGCGTCACCGATGAAATCATCGCCCTCATGAACCTGGCATCGGCATCCGACAAGGCCTGGCGGGAGCGGTTTGAACTGCTTGTGCGCCGTCACCATAAAACGCTTGGGTCTTTTGTGGATGGCGGCCATGCCGGAGCGCAGGTTGCCCGGGTGGACGAGCTGCTGGGCAAGCTGGAGACGGAACTTTCCGGATTGCAGGGGCAGTCGGGCATCACGGACCGCCAGAGCGACCGGATCCTCTCCTACGGGGAGCGGCTCTCATCCAACATCTTCTCGGCGGCGATGATCGACTCGGGGACGGCGTCCCGGGCGTTTGAATCGCACCGGCTGGTGAGGACCAACAACCGTTTCGGGGATGCCGACGTGGACATGGTCACCACGGTCCGGCAGATCCGCGAGGCGCTGCTGCCGATGAACGACTCGGTGCCGATCGTGACCGGTTTCATCGGTTCCACTTCTGAAAACGAGATCACCACGCTGGGCCGGTCCGGATCCGATTACTCGGCCAGCCTGCTCGGCGAGGCGCTGGATGCGCACGAAGTGCAGATATGGACGGATGTCAACGGGGTGCTGACGGCCGACCCGGACATCGTGCCGACGGCGGTGACCATCCCGCAGCTGCACTACTCCGAAGTTGCCGAGATGGCGCATTTTGGCGCCAAGGTGCTGCATCCCCGCACGGTGCTGCCACTTCAGGCGCGAAACATCCCCATCCTCATAAAAAACACCCTGCAGCCGGATGCGGCGGGGACGGTCATTACACGCGATTATGAAGCCACCACGGGACGGCTCCGCTCGGTTTCGGTCAAAAAGAACATCATTGTCATTGCGCTGCGAAGCAAGGGGCTCGACAAAATCCACGAGTTCAGTTACCGGACCCTGATGGCGCTCAGGAAGCACAAGGTGACGGTGCTGTTCAACGCGGCCGCATCATCCGATTACGGTATCACCGTGGTGGTCCAGGCCGCGCAGGCGGACCAGGCCCGCACGGCCCTGCTCGAAGAGTTCGCCACGGAATACGACACGGGCCGGATCGACACGCCGCAGATGCTGGACCAGGTCTCCATGGTCACCGCCATCGGCGAAAAGCTGGAGCGGGATCTCGGCATCAGCGGGGCCGTGCTTTCCGTGCTGGGGGAAAACGGCATCGCGCCGCTGGCCATGGCCAAGGGGCTGGCCAACCGCCACCTCAGCCTGCTGCTCTACAACCGGGAGGCGGAACGGGCCGTGCGCCTGCTCAACGACCACTTCTGCATCCACCCGCACAGGGTTCGGCTTTTTGTGGCCGGACTCGGGGCCGTGGGCGGCAAACTCCTGGAGCTCCTTCACGTCCTCAGCGACCCGAAAGTGGACCTGAGCATCATCGGCGCCTGCGATACCGACAAAATGGCGTGGCATCCTTCCGGGATCCCGGCCAACGAGATCACCACCCGTGTTGGCCAGGGACAGAAAACCGACTGGCCGTTCATCATCAGCCACCTGTCCAAGGAGTATCCCTACCGCACGATCTTTGTCGATGCCACGGGCAACCCCGAAGTGGCCCGGAAATATCCGCTGCTGCTCAAGGCGGGGATCCATGTGGTCACGCCGAGCAAACGCGCCAACAGCTTCGAACAGGAGTTTTTCGATACGCTGATGAGCTACACGGCCAACAAGAACACGCACTATCTCTATGAGGCCACGGTCGGTGCGGCCATGCCGGTCATCCAGACGATCAAGGACCTGCTCAGGAGCGGCGACGTGATCCGGTCCATCTCCGGCGTGGTCTCCGGAACCATGACCTATCTGTTTGCCAAACTGGAGGAGGGGGTTCCGTTCGACCGGATCATCCTTCGGGCGAAAGAGCTTGGCATTTCCGAGCCCGATCCGCGTGATGACCTGTCCGGGGAGGATGTGGTCCGCAAGTTCATGATCCTTGCGCGCACGTCGGGTATCCGGATTGAGCGGGAGGACATCACCGCGCAGGACCTTATCCCGGAAGAATTCAGGAACCTCCCGCATGAGGAATTTTTTGAAAGACTCCCGGAATTAAACGAATACTGGAAAACGAAAGTGGCCGAAGCAAGGCAACGAAACGAGGTGCTGCGCTACACCGGGCATCTCGAAAATGGGAAAATCACCGTGGGGATGCAGTCCGTGCCGGTGAAGTCGCCCCTCGGGACCCTGTCCGG
>SKWQ01000187.1 GCA_007128855.1 Balneolales bacterium | reverse complement strand
TGCAGGTTGGATGGGGTCCACTCACCGTGATTGACGTAGGTCGAAAGCAAATTCCGGCGATAGTCGCATGGTCGCGTGCCCGACTCAAGCGCTGCGGCATAGACGATCGGTTTGAATGCCGAGCCGGTCTGGCGTCGCGCGCGCACATGGTCGTACTGGAAGTTCCGGTCGGGGATGCCGCCCACCCAGGCCCTGACCTCACCGCTGACCGGATCCATGGCCAGGAAGCCGGCATTCAGGAAGGAGAGATAGTGCCGGATGGAGTCGCGGGGCGATGCCGTCACGCTTTTTACCCCATCCCAGGTGAACAGATCCATGGGCGCCGGGGTGTCCAGCGCCTCGGCGATGCGGTCCTCGCCTGCACCGGCATCGGTCATTCGCTGGTAGCGTTCGGAATTCCTCCACGCGAGCAGGACCTGCGGATGCTCCCTGCCGAATACCGGCTGATGGCTCCGGTGCCGGTCAAAAGCGGTCTGCAGCTGCGACAGCTGCTTTTCAACAGCATACTCGGCAGCGGCCTGATAGCGGGAGTCCAGCGTGGTTTCGATTACGAGACCGTCCGTGGACAAGTTATACGACCTGCCGTCCAGCGCCGGCTGCGTGGCCAGGATGTGCTGAAGCCGGCCTCTCAGCCAGGAGCGGAAATGCGGGGCCATGCCCTCGGTGTGGCTGTGCCGATTGTAATCCAGATCGAGCGGCCGCTCCCGGGCCGTCTCGTAAGAGGCAATATCGATCATGCCGTACCGCTGCATCTGCCAGAGCACGAGGTTGCGCCTCTGCAGCGCATTCCCCGGATTCCGGCGGGGGTTGTACCAGGTCGTCGCCCGGAGCATGCCTGCCAGCGTGGCTGCATGGTGCAGCTCCAGACGGTCGGGCGAGATATTGAAAAACCGTTCCGAAGCGGTCCGCATTCCCCAGGTATCCTCACCGAAAGAGACCGTGTTCAGATAGAGCTCAAGGATCTCCTCCTTGCTGTAGATGCGCTCCAGCCGGCGGGCTATGAGCATCTCCCGAAGCTTGCTGGATACGGTGGTCCGCAAGCCCGAGCCCTGCCTTGGATACAGGTTTTTGGCCAGCTGCTGGGTGATGGTGCTCCCGCCACCGGCATCCTGCCGCAACAGAAGCGTGCGTATGAACACACGACCAAGCGCCCGGTAGTCGATACCGCTATGGTTGTGGAACCGGATATCCTCAATGGCCAGCAGCGCATCCAGAAAATGGGGCGGAACCTCCTCCAGACTGATGCCGTCCCGGTTCTGGACATAGTAACGCCCCAGCAACGCGCCATCGGAGGTGTACACCGACGACGCCTCATAGTGGCGGATGGCGGCCAGTTCATCGTAGCCGGGCACCTGGTACAGGATCCTGATGGACTGCATACCTGCCAGCAGTGACAACAACAGTATCAGGACCAGAACGGCTCCTGCCATGGTAATTCTGTTGGATGCGGACCGAAGCTGTCGCAACGGCTGCAGGAAATCACGATTTGGGGGGAGCATGGGCTTTCGGGGATACCTGGAAAATGGATATGCATCTATAACAATCCGGTTGGCAGGGATGACTATCAATCAAAAAATATATTTCGCGGTTCACTTCCGGCTATATCCAATATTCTCGCAATTAATTACCTTTTGGAATGGGTCCCTTTTGCCTCACGAGCGCGGCCCGACACCAACTTCACGCAACCGGCCTCAATGACAACATCATCCAACGACCCGGAAATGCATCTGCGGCTGGACATCAGCGCCCAGCCCGATGACACAACATGCGGACCGACCTGTCTGCATGCCGTCTATCGTTATTTCGGGGATGACATCGAATTGCAGCAGCTCATCGATGAGGTACCGGCACTGGAGGGCGGCGGAACACTGGGCGTGCTGCTTGGAAACCACGCTTTGGGACGGGGATATTCGGTGCGCCTGATCACCTATAATCTCCAGATATTCGATCCGACCTGGTTTGCGGAACCAACCGATCTGACCGCCAAACTCAGGGAGCAGATGGAGCACAAGAGGAATCCCAAAATGCGGCTTGCATCGGAGGCCTACATCTCCTTTCTGAACCTGGGCGGGACCATCGAGTTCCAGGACCTTAACCCCAGGCTCATCCGCAAGTATCTGAAAAAGTCTGTGCCTGTCCTGACCGGACTGAGCTCCACCTACCTGTACCAGCACGCCCGGGAGTATGGACCGAATTGCGACCATGACGATATCCGCGGGGTGCCGACCGGGCATTTTGTCGTGCTGAGCGGGTATGACCGGGATCAGCATCAGGTTATGATATCCGACCCTCTTGCCGAAAACCCCTATTCAACCAATCAGAAATACCTTGTCCGTATCGAGCGGCTGATCTGCGCCATCCTGCTGGGCATTGTCACCTATGACGCCAACCTGCTCATCATTGAACCGCAGCCCTGACCGTCCCGAACCGACCGGGTGCTGGTCGCACAGATCCTAATCGGATGTCCGGCCGCACATCCCATAAAAACCTCATCAAACCATCATGTCCCGCCTGATCGTCGTCAGCAACACCAGTGACTGGAAACTTTCCATTCCGGATATCGAAGTGGTCTCTGCCCGGTCGTATCTCACCGATCCCCAGTTCATCAACCGTCGCGTCGCCCGGGTGTTCAACCTGTCGCGCAGCTACCGCTACCAGAGCACGGGCTACTACGTCTCGCTGCTGGCTGCGGCCCGGGGGCACAAGGCCATTCCCGGCATTGCCGCCATCCAGGACATGAAATCGCCGGCCGTGATCCGTATCATATCTGACGAGCTGGAGGCGCTGATCCAGAAGTCACTGTCCGACCTCAGGAGCCGTGATTACATCCTCAGCATTTATTTCGGCCGCAACCTGTCCCCGAAGTACAACAAACTGAGCCTGCAGCTGTTCAATCTGTTCCAGGCGCCGCTCCTGAGGGCGCATTTCCATCACGACGGGGAGCTCTGGAACCTGAAAAGTATCGGCCCCATTGCCGCCAGCGAAATCCCGCCGGAGCACCAGCCCTATGTGGAGGATTTTGCCCTGGACTACTTCTCCGGAAAGCGGGGACGGGCGCCGAAGCGCGAGACGGGTGGATACGATATGGCCATCCTCGTCAACCCGAAAGAGACCGCCGCGCCGTCCGACTCCAAAGCCATTGAGAAGTTCATCCGGGCCGCTGAGAAGAAGGGCATAAGTGCGGTGACCATAACGCGGGACGATTATGCCCGACTGGCGGAGTTCGACGCGCTCTTCATACGCGAGACCACCGCCGTGAACCACCACACCTTCCGGTTCGCCCAGCGCGCGCAGGCCGAGGGCCTGACAGTGGTAGATGATCCGGAATCCATCATCCGCTGCACCAATAAGGTGTATCTGGCCGAACTGCTGACCGCGCACCAGATCCCGGCACCGCGCACCGTCATCGTCCACCGGGAAAACAAAAAAAATGTGATGCAGGATCTCGGGTTTCCCATGGTGCTGAAAAAGCCCGACAGTTCCTTCAGCCAGGGTGTGGCCAAGGTGGACGACAAGACCTCCTTCCTGCAGAAAATAGAGGAGCTGTTCGAAAAATCTGACCTGCTCATCGCCCAGGAGTTCATCCCTACGGAATTCGACTGGCGGGTGGGCATTTTCGACCGGGAGCCGCTCTATGTCTGCAAATATTACATGGCAAAAAAACACTGGCAGATCATGAACTGGGAGACGGGAAGTCAGAAGCGGTTCGGCAAGGTGGAAACCCTGCCGGTGGAACTGGCACCGCGCGGCCTCATCCGCACGGCCCTCTCCATTTCCAACCTGATCGGAGACGGGTTGTACGGCGTGGACATCAAACAGATCGACAACCGGTTCATCGTGATCGAGGTGAACGACAATCCCAGCATTGAGTCGGGTATCGAGGACGAGATCCTGCGCGACAAACTCTACCTGACCATGATGGATGTCTTTCTAAAGAGGATCCGCAAAACCAAGGAGCCGCCGGTCCGGCAGTACTAATCAATACTTACAGCCCTGCAGTAACATCTGCAAACCGGCGGTACAGACCCCATTTCTACCAGCAACAACAATACATTGATTTGGAATTCCATGAAATGTCCATGACGGCACCCCTTCACACAGGAACATGATTATCATTGTCATGGACATTCTATGTGACCATATGAATCGAAGAATATAAGCACATGAAAAAACTGCATTTGTTCGAGGGATTCGGGGTGGAACTTGAGTACATGATCGTGGACCGCGACACCCTGGATGTGCGGCCGGTCACCGACACGCTGATGCACGACAAATGCGGCGCCTACCGGGACGAGTGGGAGAACGGCGCCATCGCATGGAACAATGAACTGGCGCTGCATGTCTTCGAACTCAAGACCAACGGTCCCGCCCCCGCCCTGAACGGCCTGACCGCCTTTTTCCACGACAACATTCGGGAGGCGAACTCCCTCCTTGCGACCCGCGGCGCCCGCCTCATGCCCGGCGCCATGCATCCGTGGATGGATCCCCACACCGAACTCCGCCTCTGGCCGCACGAGCACAACCTGATCTACGAGATGTACAACAGGATTTTCGACTGCCGCGGACACGGTTGGGCCAACCTGCAGAGCACCCATCTGAACCTGCCGTTCGGCAACGACCGCGAATTCGGCCGCCTGCATGCCGCCATCCGGCTGGTGCTGCCGCTGCTCCCGGCACTGGCCGCATCCTCCCCGGTCGCGGACGCCCGCCTCACCGGTTGGGCCGACACCCGTCTCCGGGAGTACCAGGGCAACCAGAAGCGCATCCCGTCCATTGCCGGCATGGTGATCCCCGAGCCCGTTTTCACCGAAAAGGAGTACCGCAGCCGCATCCTGGCCCGGAATTATGCGGATATTGTGCCGTTCGACCCCGACGGGATTTTACAGGATGAGTGGCTCAACTCGCGCGGCGCCATCGCCCGCTTCCAGCGCAGCGCCATCGAAATCCGCGTGCTGGACATACAGGAGTGTCCGCTCGCAGACATCGCCCTGCTCAAGGTGATCGTCCAGGCAATCCGGGAACTGGTGGATGAGCGGCATGCGCGCTACAGCGCCCAGAAACAGTGGCAGACCGGGCCGCTGTACGCCATTTTCCAGGATGGGGTACGATTGGGCAGCCGTCAGGTGATCGATGATGCCGGATATCTGGCGCTTTTCGGGATCCATAAGGAGAAATACAGCACCCTCCGGGTCTGGGAATCCGTTATCGAACGCACACCAGAGCTTGAGGATCCTGAATCGGCGTATCTGCGGATGGTCCTGGAAAAGGGCAACCTCTCCGCCCGCATCCGCGAGGCGCTCGGCCCGGATCCGGGCCGGCCGGAGCTGGCGGCCGTTTACGGCAGACTGTCCGGTTGCCTGGCTGATAACGTGCCGTTTTCTTGACGGGGGCCTGTGCGCAAGGCGTCCGGCCCCATCCACCCGAAACGGTACCCTCCCGGCGGGAACACTATTTCGGGCTGCCATGCGGCCAAATTATTGAGAATTTTCCCGGCCGGATTTTTGAAAAGTATCGTTATCTTCCCGCAAAACAAAACGATAAGCAAACGTCAATTGAATACGACGTCGCCTTGGGGTGAACACTGATTTGAGGGGTGTCCGTGAATTCAGCGACGGACCGCGGATTCGGTTGGCAACCATGAATGTGAGCGATGTTCAGGATTATCGGGAATACTTTTTGAATTCGGAGGGAAACCATGAGAATTGACTTGTCAGGATTCACGGCGTCAGCAGTTAGCCTCAAGATGGATGTGTCCGCCCTTCCGGCCGTGCACCAGGGCAGCGGCAGCCGGGGCATGGGTGTATTCCTTGTGATCTTTGCCCTCATCTGGGGCGGCGTTCCGGGGCTTATCCTCATCAATATGATCAGCAGCGGCGAATACGATCCGGCCATGCTTTTTATAATGCTGTTCCCGGTCATCGGGATCGGCATCCTGTTTTACGGGGTGTACAACCTGACCTTCCGGGAGACCATCCGGATCGACGCGACCAATGTCACCAGGGAATCGCAATCCATTTTCGGTTACAAATACTGGACCGAGCCGCTGCAACGCTACCCCGGCATCCTCCAGCGCACCGAGCGCCGCTCCGGCGGCAAGAACAGCTCCTCCTACACCTTGCACATCGTGGAATTGTACCACGAGGACAAGAAGAAGCGCATCAAACTGTACGAATCACGGTCCCCCAACGGGTTCCGTCAGATCTGGGAGGACTACTCCCGCCAGCTGAACAAGCCGGCCCTGGAAGGCGGCAAGGGCAACATGGTGGCCCGTGCCGTTGATGACCTCGACAAATCGGTACGCGATCTGGCCCTGGAGGGAAAACTGGAGGTGGATTTCGATCCGCGCAAACCGCCGCCGGCCGGGTTCGACCTGCGTGTGGATGGCGACCAGCTGCGCGTTACCCTGCCGAAAACGAAATCCTCCCTGATCGGCTCCCTGTTCATCATGGCTTTTGCGGGGGTGTTCATCTTTATCGGGTTCGGGATCGACGACGCCCCTGTAATGTTTGGCATCATCGGACTGCTGCTCCTCCTGCTGATCCTGGGCGGGCTGGCCTGGTCCGGAATCACCCGCCAGGCACTGCATATCGGCCGGGACCGTGTACGGATCTTTCACGAGACCCCCTGGGGGGATACGGACGGCAAAAATATGGACGCCCGCCAGATAGAGACGGTACGGATCGGGTACGAACGAAGCAGTAACGAGCGCGAGGGTGTACTTCTCGTGACCGACCAAGCCACAAAGAAAATCGGCGAAGGGTTGCCGCCTGAAGCCCAAAACTGGCTGAAAAATTGCATTCTGGCGGTTATTACCAAGGGTTGATATTTTAACCTGACACGTACACCATCCACCTGACTTGTCCCGATGATAAAAATCAGCCTCAAAATGGCCATCCTCGCAGTGCTGGGGCTCCTGGCCCTGTACCTTCTGGGTACCATCCTGTTTTTCAATGCAACGCCCAAAGAGATACGCGTCACCGAGCAGATCCGGGTTACGTACAGCATCACTGATCCCGAATTCCGAAGGGTGAGTGGAATCATTGCAGGCCGACAGTGGGTGGATGGCAACCACATT
>SKWQ01000278.1 GCA_007128855.1 Balneolales bacterium | reverse complement strand
CAGCAGCACTGATCGCCATACTCGCCTTGATGGTGGTTTCGTGCGGTGGCGATAATGGTGACTCTCCAAGGGAACATCGTCGCGACCGGGTGGATATCCTGGGTGCCGGAGCTACATTCCCTGCCCCGTTGATCACGGCCATGGCCGATGAATACCGCGACCTCACCCGCCACCGGGTGACCGTGAACTACCAGTCGATCGGATCGGGAGGAGGCATCCGCCAGTTTGTTGAGCAAACGGTGATGTTCGGGATGAGCGAGGCGTTCCTTTCCGACGAAATCATGAACAACGTGGAGCAGGCCACCGGGGGACGGGCGCTGAACATGCCGATTACCCTTGCCGATGTGGTTCCTACCTATAACGTTCCCGGTGTCGGTACCGGACTGGTCTTCGATGGCGAACTGCTGGTGGATATCTATATGGGTGATATCACCCGCTGGAACCACGACCGTATCCGGGACCTGAATCCCGGTGTAGATCTTCCCAACCTGCCGATTACCGTGGTTCACCGCTCGGATGGCTCCGGCACGACCAATGTTTTCACCAGCTTTTTGAGCCGCGTATCGGATCGCTGGCGGGAGCGGGTGGGTTTTGCCACCAGTGTCAACTGGCCCGCCGGTATCGGTGGCAACGGCAACGAAGGTGTGGCCGGAGCGGTCCAGAACACGACCGGTGCCATCGGCTACAACAGCTTCGCCTATGCGCTGCTCAATAACATGAGCTACGGCTCGGTCATAAATGCCGCCGGCAATATCATCGAACCCAGCTTCGAAGCTACCACCGAAGCGGCCAATATCGAGCTTCCGGATGATACGCGCATCCTCTTCACCAATACCCCGGCCGAGTTCGGCTACCCGATTGCCGGCTTTGCCTGGATGCTTGTTTACGAGAACCTGGATGCCAACAACGCAATCGGAGACCGACGGGAAGCCAAAGAACTGATCAACTTCCTTGTCTGGAGCATCACGGATGGACAGGAACTCTCTGAGCTTTTGGGATTTGCCCGTCTTCCGCAAGCAGCCGTTGAAAAGAACTTCGCGATGATCCGCCAGCTGAAGTGGGAAGGGGAACTGATCGGACAGGAGGTCCTGGAAGAACAGGGCCTGTCAGACAGCGCCCTGTAAACGGCTGGTTGCCTGAAAATAAATTGATGTAATTTGAATGACCTTAGATAACGATACCTCAATCAACGGCAGCAAGGAAGCCCGGGAACTGCTCCGCCGCCCGCCATCGGCCCTGTACCGATGGTTGGGCGACCGGATTTTTGCAGTTGTAGTGGTCATGCTTGGCGTGAGCATCATCGCCCTGGCCGCAGGTATGGCCATTGTGCTCTATGGAGAGGGAAGCGCGGCGCTCCGGCAATTCGGATTTCTGGGTTTCGTCAGTGGTACCACCTGGGACCCTGCAGTCCAGCTGGTCTTCGGTGCCTTTCCCTTCCTCTTCGGAACCGTGGTGACCAGCGTTGCCGCTCTGCTGATCTCCTTTTTTCCTGCCATTGCCGTGGCCATATTCACTGCCGAATACGCCCCCCGCTGGCTTGCCGCCATCATTGACAACCTGATCCAGCTCATTGCGGCGGTACCCAGCGTGGTCATAGGCATCTGGGGCATTTTCGTACTGGCACCGTGGATGCGCGACAATGTCTACCTGCCCATTTTCACCTGGGCCGAAGCCAGCCATCCCGCGCTGCTTCCGATCCTCGGCAACCCCATGGGCTACGGTATGGCGACAGCCACCATCGTACTGTCCCTGATGATCGTACCCTACACCACGGCACTCACCAAGGATGCCATCAAATCCGTGCCGGTGGAGCAACGGGAGGCGAGCCGTGCCCTGGGCGCAACAAAATGGGAGGTCATCCGCATGGCCGTACTGCCCTATGCCCGGGGCGGGATCCTGGCCGGTGCCATCCTCTCGCTCGGACGCGCCATCGGCGAGACAATGGCCGTGGCTATGCTTATCGGCAACAAGAACACCCTGCCGTTTTCCATCTTCGGAGCCGGCGCCACCATGCCCTCCGTTATTGTCAATGAATTCCGGGAAGCCGTTGAGACGCTGCACCTGTCCAGTCTGATGGCCGTCGGTTTCACGCTCTTCGTCATAGCGCTGATCGTCAACCTGGCCGCCGCTTACCTGACACGGAAATTTTCGATCAAGGGAGGGCAGGTAGTATGAAAACACTGCTCCAACGAAATATCCGTGACCGCATCATGGAATCACTGTTGGTGCTCAGCACCATCGTGGTGCTCCTCCCGCTGGTCATCATTCTGGTCCACGTGGTCATAAACGGAATAAGTGCCCTGAACTGGGATTTCTTCACGCAGGAACTCGGTTCGCCGTCACGTGCGATGCAAGGCCGTCCCACCGGACTGGTCCACACCATCCTTGGAACGGTGGTCATCGATTTTCTGGCGCTGTTCCTCGCCGTCCCGATCGGCATGGGCGCCGGTATCATGCTCTCGGAATTCCCTGATCACAAGCTCAACCCCACCCTGCGGATCATGAACGATACGCTGAACGGTATGCCTGCCATCCTCAAGGGTCTGCTGGCATTCGTTCTCATCGTCAAGCCCATGGGCACCTTTTCCGGCCTGGCCGGTGCCGTAGCCCTCGCTTTTGTGATGATACCGATCATCGCCCGAACAACCGAGAGCGCCCTGATGTCCATACCCTGGTCCATCAGGGAAGCCGGACTGGCCATCGGACTGCCGCGCTGGCGCGTAGTGCTCTCCACGGTCATGCCGGCAGCACGCTTCGGCCTGGTAACCGGCACCCTCATCGCATTCGCCCGGGCCGCCGGGGAAGCCGCTCCGCTGCTGTTCACCTCTTTCGGGAACAACTACCTCCCGAATCACTGGCTCGGTATGCTGCTCGGTCCCACCGATACCCTTCCCCAGCGCCTCTACAGTCTCGCTATCAGCCCCTACTCCCACTGGCACTCCATGGGATGGGCCGCTGCCATTGTCCTCCTGGTGTTCGTCATCATCTGCTTTGGCACGGCACGCTATCTGACCCGGAAGAAAACCTAAGTCAACAGTAACTCAATTCCATAATGAACCTGATCCAATCGATCACTTCAAAAGTTCCAACCCTGCCGCTCTTCGCCACATCGGAGAGCCGTCAGGCGAGCGGTGCAGCTGAAGTCAAGACATCCACCGGCACCAATACGGCACCCGGCACGGGCAAAGCCGAAAACAAGATGCGGATGGAAACGCACGACCTCTCCGTCCATTACGGTTCCACAATGGGTGTCCGGAATGTCTCCCTGCCGATATACGACAAGCAGGTGCTCGCACTCATCGGACCGTCCGGTTGCGGCAAGACCACCTACCTTCGCGCCCTGAACCGCATGCATGACCTCACCCGCGGGGCCAGGGTCACCGGCAGCGTGATGCTCGACGGCAAGAATATCTACGACAGCGAGATCAACCCCGTGATCATCCGCCGGCGCATCGGCATGGTGTTCCAGAAACCGACCCCCTTCCCGACCATGTCCATCTATGACAATGTCGTGGCCGGACTCAAACTGGTCGGTATCCGGAAGAGGAACGTGCTCGACGAAGTATGCGAACGGGCCCTGAAGCAAGCGGCTCTTTTCGATGAGGTGAAAGACCGGCTCAACAGCCCGGGGTCCAGTTTGTCGGGCGGACAGCAGCAGCGCCTGTCCATCGCCCGCGCCCTGGCCGTGGACCCGGAAGTGATGCTCATGGACGAACCCACCAGCTCGCTCGACCCGCAGTCCACCAACCGCATTGAGGACCTGATCCACGAACTCAAGAAGCAGGTGACCATCGTGATTGTCACGCACAACATGCAGCAGGCAGCACGCGTCTCCGACAAAACCGCCTTCTTCTACGTCGGAGACCTGATCGAATACGGTCCCACCAACAGCCTGTTCACCAAACCCAAGGAAAAGCGCACAGAGGAGTACATTACCGGCCAGTTCGGCTGATACAACACCGTGCTTTTTATCACTATATTATGGATGCACCCCTTTCACAAAAAGACATGGAGAGCCCAACAATGCGTATCGCATTTCAGGAACATCTGAAAAACCTCGAACGGGAGCTTCACAATATGGCCGAGATGGTCAATCAGGCCATCGATCTGTCCATAACTGCCCTGAAGGAGCGGGATATCGAAACGGCCAGGCAGATCAGGAAGGATGATATCCACATCAACAACAAACGGTTCGAGATTGAGGAGCAGTGCATCCACCTGATCGCAACACAGCAGCCCGTGGCCACACAGCTGCGCGAGATCATCGCCGTCCTGAACATCATCACCGACCTGGAGCGGATGGGTGACTACGCCGTGGGTATCGCCAAGATCGTCATAAAACTTAACGGTTCCGATCCCGTCAAGCCCCTGATCGACATCCCCCGCATGGCTGATATCGCAACCGATATGATAACCAGCTCCCTGGATGCCTACGCTGCCAGGGACGTCGAACGCGCCCGGGAAATAACGACTATAGACGATGATGTGGACGACCTGTACCATCAGGTCACACGAGAGCTCATATCCATCATGATCGAGGATCCGCGCACCATCACGCGCTCAACCTACCTGATGTGGGTCGCACACAATCTCGAGCGCATCGCCGACCGCGTGACCAACATCTGCGAACGCATCATCTTCCTGGTCACCGGCGAACTGGTCGAGAACATCAACAAAGACTGACGCCCCCCCCGCAGAACAGGTACCCCCCGCAGAACGGACTCCCCCACCGTCTGTCACATTGGATTACCACGGGGGCGTTTTCTATCTTGCCGGACACCCAGGCAAGCGCGTGAAACCCACCCGATCCATAGCATCCCGTCATTACCCCCGAATGGTCTTTCGGAACGGGGAACGCATGCTCTGGAACCCGCTGAAACGCCAGGCCCTGAAACTGCGTCCCGAAGAGCGGGTCCGGCTCCAGATCCTCGAGTTCCTGATCCACGAAAGCCGGATACCTTCCTCGCGCATCTCTGCGGAAAGTCCCGTTCCATCCCGTTTTTCCAGAGGCCGCACCGACCTGCTGTGCTACGACAAGGAGTTCCGCCCCTACCTGCTCATCGAGTGCAAGGCCGACAGCGTGCGCCTGAGCCACCGTGCCGCCACGCAGTCCGCCGTCTACAACCGCTTTGTCAAAGCACCCTACCTCATGCTCACCAACGGCCTTGAGGATGCGCTCTACCATGTCGACAAACAGCTTGAGGCCGTCGGCCCGTCCGATTATCCCGCCGGGCTCGCTGCACACAAGGAGCCCTGGCACTCTGCCGATCCGGTTTACTGGCAGGAGCGGGGTTTCCTGCCGGAGGGCCTTCCTCCCGCACCAGCCAGCCAGGTTTCCCGCCGGCTGGCCCTGCTCTTCCACCTGTCCGATGAAACCCGAAGCTGGCTCGGCATCCCGTTCCCGGATCAAACCGCCCCGCTGGCGCACCACCACATCCTCCTGCCGGCCAGCTCTTACCCCGACACCCTGTTTGCCGTCACTTTGTGCGCCGTATCGGCTCACGAGGCCGCGTTCATCGCCGTTGCCAACCGAAAGCGCAAGAATATCGGTCATTTCCGTTGCACCATTGACGCCAATGGCACTTTTCATAATCCCTGCCAGTTTCTGACCGAAAATGGCGATATTGGGGAGGACGGCATGCCCGTCGAACATGCCGACCATGCCGGTGATGCCGCCCACGCCGATGATGTCAGCAATGCCGATAGTACCGATGACGCCGATACCGATAATATCAATGATACCAACCATGCCGGTGATGCTGATGGCACTGCCGGTGCAAACGCGCTGTCCGAACTGAGCACGTTCTGGCTCCGGGAGGATGCGGAACCGGTTCCGGAACCGGGCGGCTCATCGATGGACAGGCAACCGCTGACAACGGACCTGAGCGTCCGCACCACGCAACAACTGGCCGGCATCCTGGAACGGATACTGGTCACATCATGAAATAGCACAAATCGACAGAGCACGAATTCACTAATCGAACACTCAAAAGATACGCCGACACTTCCATTTTGAATCTTATCCAAGGCATAGATCTGGCAAAACCACCCGGCACTTCCACCCGATTCATTTTAAACCGAACCCACATGCACCGCCAACACCGCAAAAGACTCGTCACCCTTTTCAAGGATGAAAAAGAGAGCATCCTTTATCTGAAGGGCGGCTCCGTTTCCCACCGCTACGACACCGATTTCGAATACCCCTTCCGCCAGGAATCCAATTTCCTCTACCTGACCGGGGTGGATGAGCCGGACATGTCCGCCGTGATCCATACCGGCACGGGTGAGTTCACGCTGGTGATCCCCCGTCGCGACGCACAATACGCCGTGTGGATGGGCGTCGTGCGACCGGCGGAGCAGTACCGCGAGCTGTACGGACCGGATCACGTCATCTACGACGACGAGCTGCCTGAATGGCTGAAAAAGCTGGGTCCCGAAACCGTGCACTGCCTGCCCGGGGCCGGCGAGGATATCCGGCAGTTCGGCCTCACCCCCGATACCGGCCATCTGAAGGATGCCCTGGCGTGGTGCCGCGTGATCAAATCCGAGGAGGAGACCGCACATCTTAAAACGGCCGCCGCCGCCGCCAACCAGGCGCACCTGGAGGTGATGCAGGCCGTGTATCCCGGCGCCTTCGAATATGAGATGAAGGCCGTGTTCGACTACCATGTCATCCGGCACGGACAGATCCACGCGCCCTATTCGGGAATTTTCGCATCCGGACCCGGATCGGCCATCCTCCACCACACCGGAAAGCACCGCCGTCTCGGCGACGGAGAACTGTTTCTGGTGGATGCGGGTTCGGAATGCCACGGCTACGCCTCCGACATCACGCGGACCTACCCGGTCAACGGCCGCTTCACCCCATTGCAGGCCGACCTGTACGATGTTGTGCTCGATGCGCAGACTACCGCGCTGAACCTCATCCGTCCGGGCAACAAAATGGAGGACGCACACCTGGCAGCCGCCCGGGCCATCGTCTCAGGCCTGCGCGACACCGGACTGGTGAAGGGCAACCAGGACGAGCTGATGGACAAGAACGTGTTCGCGCTCTTCTTCCCGCACGGACTCGGCCACTTCCTGGGACTCGACACGCACGACGTCGGCGGATATCCAAAGGGCACCGAAAAGAT
>SKWQ01000112.1 GCA_007128855.1 Balneolales bacterium | reverse complement strand
TGCATGCAGAGCTGCTTTCCGGCCGGATCGTCCTGGATGTCCGTGTGGAAATTTCCAACTGACCCGAATATGTCCCGCATTTGATTTTCGCAACCATGTCATTTCACCTTCTCATTAATCGCTTGAAGCACGCCTCTACCGGCATGGCACTCGCACTCCCCTTTCTGGTGCTGTGTTGGGTTGCCCCCGTTTCAGAGGCGCAAACGCGTCCACCATTTCTTTCAGATGAGACCACCTGGCACTGGCCAACCAATGCCAGCCGTTACATGTCCTCTTCTTTCGGGGAAACACGCGCCGCGCATTTCCATGCAGCCCTGGATATCGGGACCTGGGGACATGAGGGCTACGCCGTATTTGCCTCCCGCGACGGGATCGTGCACCGGATTGCCGTCGGCCCGTTCGGTTACGGCAACGTCATATACCTCCGCCACGATGACGGCACCATCTCCCTGTACGCCCATCTCAAGGATTTTCATCCGCGTATCCGGAGTGTGGTCGATTCCCTGCGTCTGCAGGACTACTCGTTCGATTTCAACCGGAACATGGAAGAGTTTGACATCCGTTTCAGGCGCGGACAGCAGATCGGGTGGACCGGATCCACCGGAGTGGGGCCGCCGCACCTGCACTTCGAGCTCCGCTCACCCGAAGGACGGCCGTTCAACCCCAAACTGGCCGGGGTCCACATCGATGACACCATCCCCCCGCAGTTTTCCGGTCTTGCGGTTGAACCGCTTGCATCCAACAGCACGGTCAACGGATCGGCACTGGTGCACCGAAGCCGTCCGGAACGCCGTGGCGGCAGCTATCATTTCGCAGCCGTAGAGGTCAGCGGCGAGGTGGGACTGGCCATCAATGCCTTTGACCGTGCAAACGCATCCAACAACGTCCATGCCGTCTACGATCTGAAAATGTATGTGGACGATGAACTCTATTTCCACTCCCGGGCCGACAGTTTTTCCTACAGTGAATCACGGCAGATGTTCATCGACAGGGTATTCCCCATCCTGCGCAACGAACGGCGCGGTTACCAGCGGCTCTATGTCCGTGACTCCAACACCTTGCCATTCTACCGGGAAACTGGTCATGCAGGCCGGCTCGATCTGCCGCCGGGTGAGTATGCGGTGCGTATCGTGGCCACCGATTTCTACGGCAACAGTGCCCGGGCGCATGTGAACCTGAACATAACGGAACCGGGGGAACCCGGAATTGTCCGGGCGTTGCACTTCCCGAAGGGTTATTCCGACTGGCGGATATCGGGTGGTGCCGGGACGTTTTCGAACTCAGATAAACCACCCGAAACGCTTATCTGGCACAAAAACTGGGTGCGTACCGGACCCGCGACTGCCAGTGCCGCCGGTACGCCGGAGATTGCGATCCGGCCCCTGGGATCTTTCCGGGATGAAATGCGGATGTACTCCTCATCAACCGCCGGACTCCCGCTCGATATCGCGGACCGGCTTGAGCTGCGCAAAGGGGACCGGTCCTGGATCCTGCACCGCATCAGACCGGAGCACCCCGTGACCGTCTACCATGAAGGAATGCGGATATCCATCCAATTTCCGCTGAACGCGTTCTTCGATCCGGTGAGCATCGGGATTGCCGGCACATACCCGGAATTCACCCTGTTCCCTGACATCGAGCCGTTCCGTCGGCCTGCGACCGTCCGCATCCTGCTGGATGAGGATTTGCAAGGACGTGCCGGAATCGGCCTGTACCGGGTCAATCCAAACAACGGAAGATTGTCCCATGTCTCCTCGCGCACGGACAGGTCGGGTACGGCCATCACGGGCACCATCAACTCCGCCGGCCGTTACACTATTGCATACGACACGCTGGCCCCCGAAATCACGCGACCGTTGATCGGCCGATGGGACCATGTGAACCGCTATTATGTTACCGTGGATGTGGATGACGACCTGTCGGGGGTTGATTACCGAAGCGCTGTAATTCACGTGAACGGACTGCGCGGCATCGCGGAATATGATCCGGAAAAGAAGATCCTCCGCTTCCACCACCCGGACTTCCGTCCGCAACGTGTGAACGAAATATCCGTGACGCTTTCTGACCGGGCCGGTAACACGACGGAAAAAGTATTTACCGGTGTGCGATACAACTGATCTCGATCCGGGCGTTTTTTGGCAGGGTTTTCACGGCAACGGCTTCCCTTGCCGGTGGCTCGGCAGGGAAATATCCGGCATAGATCTCGTTGACGATGCCAAAATCCTCCATATCGGCGAGATAGATGGTGCATTTGAGCACTTTTTCCCACTCCGATCCTGAAGCTTTGAGCACCTCCCCGAGATTTTTCATGACCTGGCGCATCTGATCAGACGTCTCAGGTCCGGCCATTTCCCCTGTTTTAGGGTGAAGCCCGATCTGGCCGGAACAAAAAATCAACTGGTCATAAATCACCGCCTGATTGTATGGTCCTATAGCGGCTGGTGCATGAATGGTCGATACCGTTTGTTTAAACATAAATTTTAATGGTTTTATTCGTTCAGGACTTTGTGATGACGCAGGGTGCCGGATGGCTTCAAGTGCCAGGGCATACAGCTGTTTTGACAAGAAATTTCACAAGCTACTCGCATATTGCGATAACTGTGAGCTATTCTTACTTTATATATCAGAATGCCTCAGGTAATAAAACACTTTTTTCAACATAGAGGAAATTTTCCGGGATTATTCACCGGTCCTGACCGTGCGTATCCGGGTAATGCCATTCCTCAACAATCATACAATTCAACCCGACAAACCATGAAAATCAATTATTTTCCACAAGCATTAATTGCCGTCGCAATGATGTTCCTGGTCTGGTCCTGTGCTGGTGACCCCAACATCGAGTCCGCGCGCCTGGCTCTGGTCCAGCAGGATTTCCAGGAAGTCATCAGAGCGGCAGATGCGGCTATCCAGGCCAATCCGGAGAACGGAGACGGTTACTACTACAAGGGTGTCGCCTACGCATCCATGGCAGGCGACAAACCCGCTGACCAGCGAGTAGAGGATTACGAACAGGCACGCAGGTACCTTCTTGAAGCACGTGAACGCTACCAGGCTCAGGAAGTGACCAGCACGGAAGCACAAAACCTGAACGATATCATCATTGAAACCTGGGGATATGAGCACAACATGGGTGTCCAGCCGCTCAGCGACGACATCATCAGTTCACCTGAAGACTCCCTCAGACAATCCAGGCATCATTTCACGAACGCCACGACCATCAACCCGGACAGTGTCCTGAGTTTCAACCTCCTTGCCGAAGTGAATTTTGCACTCGGCAACAACGAGGAAGCAGAAGCGATCACCCGGAGGATTATCTACGATATGGAGATGGGCGACCTCTACAACTACTACCGCCTGGCATTCTTCATGATTGAGAATCAGCGGGACGAGGAGGCCATCGAGTTGCTCCTGGAAGCACGCGATCTGTATCCCGACGAGATCGAGATCGTACAGGAAATCGCGAATGCCTACCTTAGGGGTGGCAAGACGGACGAGGCGCTTGAAGTAGTACAGGAACTCATCGAGCGTGACCCGGCTAACCCGCAGTACCGGTTGGTCTATTCCACCCAGGTTTACCAGATGGTTCAGGATCTGGATGACCAGGTACGCATTCTTCATGACGAGATTTACGACATGAGCCGGGAAATCCGTCAAAAAGCGCGTGAACCGGGTGCAAACCAGCAGGAAATCGAGGCGATGATCGAAGAAATGGAGGAAAAGCAGGCTGAAGCAAACGAGCTGATCAGCGAATCCTTCCGCTTTTCCGACATCGCAAAAGAAGAACTCCTGCTTGCGTTGGAGAGCGATCCCGACAATGCCGACATCCATTCGACCCTCGGAATCGTGTACCAGAACCGTGGAGCGCTTATGCAGGACAAGCGGAACATGACCGAGGACATGGACGAGGCTGATGAATTTGACCGCCAGGCTCGCGAATACCTGCAGAAGTCCATCCCGCATTACGAAAAAGCGGCGGAACTGGAGCCGGACAACCTGGACCACTGGCGCTCTCTGTTCCGGGTCTACACCAACCTCGGCATGACCGAGGAAGCCGAACGGGCACAGGAAAAATCCGAACTCTGATTGGCTATGACGTGATTTTTGGCAACATTTGTTGCTGAACTCACGGAGTGTCTGGTCGCCGGATGAACGGCCATCCAATGGCACTGCATGGAAATAAAACCCGGCAGCTTATATGGTTGCCGGGTTTTTTTATGTCAGTCACCGGGTGTCATGGCTCCACGGTCCCGGAGAGTTTCCCTTTGACCTGTGGACCCATAATGAGTATCATTAAAAAAACCCGGTGCATATCTGCCCGGCACATGCTTTTTAGTCACATCCGCTGCCGAAGAACATTAATATCCCGATGAAATTCAATACCAAAACCATCCACGCCGGACAGAAACCCGAAGAGACGACGGGTGCCGTCATGCCTCCCGTCTTTTTTACATCCACATACGCCCAGGAGGCGCCAAACCGGCACAAAGGACATGAGTACGCACGTGTGACCAACCCGACGCGCACGGCACTGGAACAGCTGCTTGCGGGGCTGGAAGAGGCGCGCTACGCTGCGGCATTTGCCTCCGGATGCGCCGCCATGGACGCCCTGATCAAGATGCTGCGTCCCGGCGATCACGTGATAGCCACCAATGACCTCTACGGCGGATCATACCGGCTGTTCACTCAGGTTTTCGAGCCGTTCGGGATCCAGTTCAGCTTTGTGGACATGAGCGCCATCGAAAACGTGCGGAAGGCCTTCACCGGAAAAACCCGGATGCTCTGGATCGAGACCCCGACCAACCCGCTGCTCAACATTGTGGACATTGCTGCGCTGACCGAGCTCGCATCCAGCCAGAACGCATTCACCGTAGTCGACAACACCTTCGCGTCCCCCGCCCTGCAGCAGCCGCTCCTGCTCGGCGCCGATGCGGTCATACACTCCACCACCAAGTACATCGGCGGACACTCCGACCTGATCGGCGGCGCCGTCTGCACCAGCAACGACGATATCTACGAAAACCTGACGTTCCAGACCAAGACGACCGGCGCCGTGCCCGGACCCATGGACTGCTATCTGGCACTGCGTGGCGTCAAGACGCTGGCCCTGCGCGTCCAGCGCTCCTGCGAAAATGCACGGGTGCTCACCGAGCACCTCGTCTCTCATCCCGACGTGGCCGAAGTCCGCTACCCCGGGCTTGCCGGACATCCCGGACACGAGACTGCCGCCCGCCAGATGAAGGATTTTGGGGGTATGGTCTCCTTTTCCCTGAAAAAGGATGACAAACAGACCGCCGAGCGGTTCATGAGCAACACCCGCATCTTCACCCTGGCCGAAAGCCTCGGCGGCGTGGAATCCCTGATCAGCCATCCGGCCAGCATGACGCACGCATCCATCCCCCGGGAAGTCCGGGAAGCGACCGGTCTGCGCGATTCGCTCATCCGGTTGTCGGTCGGCATCGAGGACGTCGATGACCTGAAAGCCGACCTGGACCGTGCCTTCAAAAAAACCCTTCACTGAACCGATCACCGAACCCTTGATTTGGCATGACCCCCGGACGCCATATCATCCTTTCGATACTAACGGTGCTCGCCGCACTGCCTTTCCTGGCGGCCGGTTGCATCAACCCGTTCGCACCGGGCGAACTGGAAGGCGACCCCATTGCCGACCTGCTCGGCGACCCGTCAACCATCGAAGGATTCTACACCCGGTTCCAGAAGGCCTATGAACTGCGGGACACCTCCCTGTACGGCCCGCTCATCCATCCCGAATTCACCTTCACCTTCCGCGATTACGAGCGCAACGTGGATGTGACCTGGAGCCGTTCGGAGGAGATGAACAGCACCTACAACATGTTCTCACGCAGCTACGACATCTCGCTGCGATGGAATAACATCATCGACCAGTTTGAGGTGGATACGGACGGAAACTCCGGGCTGGAATCGATGCTGGTGATCCGGCGCTTCAATCTTACGGTGGTCGTCTCACCCTCCGAGCCCCCGTTCCGGAGCGACGGTTCGGCCAGTTTCCTGCTCACGCGTCCGGATGAAAACGCCAACTGGAGGCTTGTTTCCTGGCGGGACGAATCCGATATTTGACAGGTTGGCCCCGGAGAGTGTCCCCCATTGCACCCGACCGGTCCCTCAAAACCAGATTCTGCCACGTTTCCATCCTGTTTCAGTCCTAGGAAAATTACATGAAATGTCCATGACAGAATACCGACACACAGGAGCATGATTATAATCGTCATGGACATTCTATGTGACCTAATGAATCAAAGATTATAATCACATGAAAGAGGTTGTTGTCATCGATGCTGCACGCACCCCGATCGGGTCCTTTGGCGGCATGCTCAAATCCATCCCTGCACCGGACCTTGGAGCGGTCGTGATCGGCGCCCTCTACAAAAACAACGGTCTCAATCCCGACCTGATCGAAGAAGCGGTCATGGGCAACGCACTGACGGCCGGGATCGGGCAGTCGCCGGCAAGGCAGGCGGTGCTGAGGGCCGGACTCAAAAACACCACGCCGACCTGCACGATCAACAAGGCCGGGGCCTCCGGCATGAAAGCGGTCATGTATGCCATGCAGCAGATCCAGACCGGCGATGCGCACATCATGGTGGCCGGCGGCATGGAAAGCATGAGCAATGTCCCCCATTACGTCAGCGACGCACGGTTTGGCATCCAACTGGGTCACGGCAAACTGCAGGATGGCATCCTGAGGGACGGCATGTGGGATGTTTTCAAGAATTATTACATGGGAAATGCTGCCGAACTGTGCGCATCCACCCATAGAATCACCCGTGAACGGCAGGATGAGTACGCCGCGGAATCCCACCGCAGGGTTGCCATAGCCCACGACCAAGGGGACTTCAATGGCGAGATCGCGACCGTAAAAGTGCGCAACCGCAAAGGCAAGGCCGATGTCGTCGGCCGCGACGAGGAGACCGGACGCACGGATCCCGACGCCCTGCGCAAGCTGCCACCCACTTTCGAAAAAGACGGAACGGTCACCGCCGGCAACTCCTCGCCCCTGAACGATGGGGCCGCCGCTCTCCTGCTGATGAGCGAAAGCAAGGCCCGTGAGCTCGGATTTCAGCCCATCGCACGGCTCGTCAGCCAGGCCAGCGCCGCGCAGGCACCGGAATGGTTCTCCACCACTCCGGCCAAAGCCATCAAACGGGCGCTTGAACGAGCAGGAAAAACGGTCCCG
>SKWQ01000144.1 GCA_007128855.1 Balneolales bacterium | reverse complement strand
TCCGGTGTGGCCGATGACGGATCGGCCGGGTCGTACCAGTCACCTCCCGGGGAGGGGTTCATGGATGACACCAGCATGAAACGCGATGGATACGTCACGCTGAAACGCGCCCTTGACAGTGTCAGCTCCCCGTCTTCCAGTGGCTGACGCAACACTTCGAGCGCGCTCCTGCGAAACTCCGGAAGCTCATCCAGGAACAGCACCCCGTTGTGTGCCAGGGAGATCTCTCCCGGACGCGGGATACTGCCCCCTCCGGCGAGCGCCGCATCGGAAATCGAGTGATGGGGAGAGCGGAAGGGTCTTCGTACCACCAGCGAGGTTCCGTTGGAGAGAAATCCCGCCACGGAGTGGATGCGCGTGGTTTCCAGCGCTTCTTCAAGTGACAGAGGGGGCAAAATGGAGGGGAGCCGGCGTGCGATCATCGTCTTGCCGGATCCCGGCGGACCGACCATCACGATATTATGACCCCCGGCGGCTGCCACCTCCATCGCCCGTTTCACATTTTCCTGACCGCGGACATCGCTGAAATCCAGCATCGCCTGGAATTGCTCCTTCCGGAACAGCGCATCCACATCCACCTTCAGCGGTTCTGCTTTTGCCGTTCCGTTCAACCAGCCGGTCACCTCTTTCAAATGGGAAAAACCGTAGACATCGACCCCGGAGACCACGGCCGCTTCCAGGGCATTGGCAGCCGGGACCACCACCTGCTTCAGGTTGCGTTTCCTTGCCTCAACCGTGACGGGCAGCACCCCCTTGACCGGCCGGAGTGTTCCGTCCAGCGCCAGCTCACCGAGGATCAGCGTCTCCTTCAGCTTATCCGACCGGATCTGTCCCGACATGGCCAGCAGTCCCACGGCGATCGGCAGATCGAATGAACTGCCCTCCTTGGGCAGGTTTGCCGGTGCCAAATTGACCGTTATCCTCCCGCGGGGCATTTCGAATCCGCTGTTCCTCACGGCCGCTTCGATACGGTCGCGGGACTCGCTGATGGCCCGGTCCGGCAGACCGACCAGATAGTACTGCGGCAGGCCGTTTACCGCATTCGTCTCCACGTCTATCAGGTGCGCATCCACACCAAACGTCGATGCGCAGTAAGCTTGTGCAAGCATGAATCGTATCCTCCTTTGTTTTGATATCAGAGAACAAAGAAGGCAGAACCTTACACAGCGGCGTCATTTTGTGCTGTAATTTGCAGGTTCAGGACCGGGTCATGACCTGGCCAAACGGCACTGCAACTCAATTTCATGCTTATTTCCCGCATAGTGGCGCACCTTCCAAACCCGCTGGAACCATTTTCTTGAAATGTCGTACAACCAGAGGCAGCCAACAGCATCCACCATCACCAACAGGTACCGCACCATGGCACACGACGTCTTTGAAGAATTCCAGGCATCCGGCAGGGAGCTGGTTGAAAAAGCGCGGGAAATTTTGGAAGAGGGCAACGTCCGACGTATGATCATTAAAAACGGTCGCGGCGAAACCCTTCTGGAAGTCCCGCTTACCCTGGGCGTGATCGGTGTGGGCGGGGCGTTTGCACTGGCCCCGATCATTTCAAGCATCGCGGCGTTTGCTTTTTTTGTGCACGATGCCCGTGTCCTGGTGGAGCGATACCCGGACGACGAACCCGGAACCGGACGCAAACGAAAAAAAAAACGCAATCCACTTGATAATGAGCTCCGCGACGGGGAGGAGGAGGGGGAGGACGCGGGCAGTACCGAAAGCGCCGGGCGCAACAACGCCGCCGGGCGCAAATCCGGCCGGGGACGTCACCGGAGCGACCGCTCCCGCAACGACCCGTTTGAGATCAATGCCCGTTTTGAAGTGATCAGGTAGCCCGGGAAGGCCCGGATTGGTTTTTCAGGTGTTGCCCCCGGGATGGTACCCGGGTTACTTCCCGTCCCCTTCTTCCTGATCGGAGAGCCAGCGCTCTGCATCAATGGCCGCCATGCAACCCGTGCCGGCTGCCGTGACCGCCTGACGATAATCCTTATCCTGGGCGTCCCCGCTGGCAAAAATACCGGGCATATTGGTATAGGTGCTCTTAGGCATGGTCCGGATGTAGCCGGTCTCATCCATATCCAGCACGCCCTTGAACAGATCGGTATTGGGCTTGTGGCCGATGGCAAGGAAAACCCCGGTCACATCGTCAAGTTTCGTGATATCACCGGTTTTCACATTCTTGACCGTGACGCCTTCCACGACCTTCTCCCCGAGCACTTCTTCCAGCACCGAGTTCCACATCACCTCCACCTTGGGATTCTCCAGCGTGCGTTTCTGCATAATTATGGATGCGCGCAGCTCTTCACGACGGTGGAGCAGCGTCACCTTGCTGGCAAATTTTGTGAGGAACTGGGCCTCTTCCATGGCGGTATCACCACCGCCGATGATGACTACGTGCTGGTTGCGGAAAAAGGCTCCGTCACACGTGGCGCATGCCGATACACCATGGCCGCGCAACCGCTGCTCGCTCTCAATTCCGAGCCATTTGGCGGAGGCACCGGTGGATACGATGAGCGCCCGTGCAAAAACTTCTGTTTTCTCGTCTATTGTAATCTTGTACGGCCGCTTTTCAAAATCAATGTCAGTGACGGTGCCCCAGCGGCAATCGGCGCCGAAACGCGTTGCCTGCTTACGGAAGTCCTCCATCATTTTGGGACCGAGTACGCCTTCCGGGTACCCGGGGTAGTTTTCTACGTCCGTCGTGGTTGTGAGCTGACCGCCCGGCTCGGGGCCCTCCAGCACCAGGGGTTTCAGGTCCGCCCGCGCGGTGTAAAGCGCCGCTGTGAGTCCGGCCGGACCGCTTCCGATGATCACCACATCCAATGTTTTTCCAGCAATATCTTCCATTTTCAATTCCGTTTAATGTATCTTCTGATTTTCATATATAAAAATATAGATATATACAGTAAGAAGCAATGCCCGCTATTGAACCCAATTGACCGGCGTGGAAACCACTTGTCCTGCCACCGCAATCATCTGTTTCCGGCACTATTTGCTATTGGCAAGATAACCGGTTCCGGGACAACCGTTATCCATCTTTTCAAATTCGCGATAAATGCTTATGTTCCACCCTGTCATAACTTCATGATAAACATAAGGAAAAAGGACTGTGAACATTGCCGTTCCAAAAGAGACGGCTGCCGGTGAAACGCGTGTTGCGTTGACGCCTCCCATCGTCTCAAAAATCGTGGCGGACGGCCTGTCCGTGACGGTGCAAAAGGGGGCTGGATTGCAGGCGACGTTCACCGATGCCGACTATGAACAAGCCGGCGCCGCAGTGGAAGCCGACGTCGAGGAGCTCTACCGCCAGGCCCGCGTGGTGCTAAAGGTACAGAAACCGACTTCCGGGGAAATCGGGATGATGCAGCCGGGGACTACCCTGATATCGTTTCTCTGGGCGCTATCCGACCCGGACCTTGTCGAAGAGCTTAAAAAAGCAGGCATCACCGCCATCGGGATGGATGCCCTTCCGCGCATCAGCCGCGCCCAGACAATGGATGCGCTCAGCGCCATGAGCTCCCTGGCCGGGTACAAATCCGTGCTCCTTGGGGCCAATGCCCTCGGAAAATACCTGCCCATGCTCATCACCGCTGCCGGAACCATACCGCCTGCAAACGTGCTGGTGCTCGGTGCCGGAGTGGCCGGTCTCCAGGCCATTGCCACGGCGCGTCGCCTGGGGGCCGTTGTGGAGGCCTTCGATGTACGTCCCGCCGTTAAGGAGCAGGTGGAAAGCCTTGGCGCACGTTTCATCGACATTCCCGGCATGGAGGAGGATGCGGAAACCAGTGGCGGATATGCACGCGAACTGAAAGATGAGACCCGGAAACGTCAGCAAGAGGTACTCCGCGAGCACATCCGCAAAAGCGACCTGGTCATCACTACGGCGCTGATCCCCGGCAGGCCGGCTCCCCGGCTTATCACGGCGGAAATGGTCGGCGACATGGCGCCCGGCTCGGTCATCGTGGACCTGGCAGCAGAACAGGGCGGCAACTGCGAACTTACCCGGCCCGGGGAAGATCACTTCACGGACAATGGCGTGATCATCCGGGGTCCGCTCAACATCCCCGCCGCCATGCCCGTGCACGCTTCACTACTTTACGCCAGGACCATCCACACACTCCTGAAACATCTTGTCAAGGACGGCCGCCTGCATCTTGATTTCGAGGACGAGATAACCCAACAGGCCACCATCACCCATGACGGCAAGATTGTCAGTCCGCTGCTTTTGCATTCAAAGCCGTGATATTCACGCCTATTCCCTAATCTGATTCGCTATGGATCTTCTGATCGTCCATCTGTTCATCTTTGTCCTTGCGGCATTTGTCGGATTCGAAGTGATCTCGAAAGTCCCGCCCACGCTGCACACACCGCTGATGTCCGGGGCCAACGCCATTTCCGGCATCACCCTCGTAGGCGCGCTCCTGGTTGCAAGCCACACCGGCTGCGTTATCACCTGCCACCTCGGTTTCATCGCCATCATTTTTGCAACCATCAATGTGGTTGGCGGCTTCATGGTCACCGACCGGATGCTGGAGATGTTCAAAAAGAAGGGGGATGAGTGATGAATCCATTGGTACCTGAATTTCTGGCGGACTACATCCCGTCACTGATCCACCTCTCATATCTGCTGGCATCGGTGCTGTTCATCCTGGGGATCAAGCGCCTCTCCTCGCCAGCCACCGCCCGCTCCGGAAACCGCCTGGCCGCACTCGGGATGTTCATCGGTGTCGCCGTCACCCTGTTCGACCGTGAAATCATCTCCTTCCAGTACATCATCGCCGGAATTCTGATAGGGTCCGTCATCGGTGCTGTTCTGGCGCGCAAGGTTAAAATGACCTCCATGCCGGAACTGGTCTCCATGTTCAACGGCTTTGGTGGAATCGCATCCGCTCTCGTTGCCAGCGGCGAGTATTTCCGCATCGCCCCGCAAGTGTTCACGGCGCAGGAGCTGACGGCGCTGGCGGTCTCACTGCTCGTCGGCACCATGACCTTCACCGGCAGCCTCGTCGCATTCGCCAAACTCCGCGGGATCATCGGCGGCGCCCCGGTCGTATACACCGGCTACAAGGTGGTCAACACCCTGGTCTTCGTCGCTTTTCTTGTGTTCACCTCCCTCTTTTTCCTGGATCCCGGCAACACGGGGCTGTATCTGGTACTGGCGGGGATCGCCCTGCTGATCGGCCTGCTGCTGGTCCTTCCGATCGGCGGCGCCGACATGCCGGTCGTGATCTCCCTGCTCAACTCGCTGACCGGACTGGCGGCTGCGTCCACCGGCTTCGTCCTGCACAACCATCTCCTGATCGTCAGCGGCACACTTGTGGGGGCTGCCGGACTCATTCTCACCCTGATCATGTGCAAGGCGATGAACCGTCCGCTCATCAACGTGCTTTTCGGGTCCTTTGGCGGAAACGGGGTGGATGCGGGTCTGTCCGGGACGGCGGGCGGTAAAACCGTCAAGGAGGTGACCGCGTCAGATCTGGCCGTTATGGCCGCATATGCCCGGCGCGTGGTCATCGTTCCGGGTTACGGACTGGCAGTCGCACAGGCGCAGCACGCGGTCCGGGAGGTGGCGGACATGCTGGAAGCCCGGAAAGTGGATGTGCGTTACGGCATCCATCCGGTGGCCGGTCGCATGCCGGGGCACATGAACGTGCTCCTGGCGGAGGCCAATGTCCCCTATCCTCAGCTGTTCGACATGGATGATATCAACAAGGAGTTGCCAAAAACCGACCTGGTGCTGGTGATAGGTGCAAACGACGTGGTGAATCCGGATGCACGCCTCAACACATCCAGCCCCATTTACGGCATGCCGATCCTGAATGTGGATCAGGCGCAGAACGTGGTGATTTTCAAGAGGAGCCTGAACACCGGGTATGCCGGCATCGACAACCAGCTTTTCTATGCCGACAACAGCTACCTGTTTTTTGGTGACGCCAAAATGTCCCTGGAGATGCTGAAAGAGTCACTGAAAGAGCTGTAACCCCCGATCACATCACAATGGCACGGTGCGGCGTATTCCGGGACGTGCGCCCCCCGTCCATCCGAAACCCTGTGAGGTCCGGCTTCCAAGCACGGCGCCATGTGCCTAGTCGTGCGCCAATTCCCGGCTCAGGACATCAGCGGCAACCAGGACCAGGAATGATGCCAGGAGCCCAACGGCAAGCTCTCCGCCCAGGCCGGTAAACAGGAAGATGAGACCCCCGGCAATGGCTCCCAATATGGCAAAAGCCATGCAGACGGCAACGCCCGGACCGGAATCCCCCACAAGTCCATTGTATACCCAACCCACCACAACGCCAATAAACAGAAGTGCTACGAAAGTGCCCATCATAATCCCGGTTAAATTCAGTAATTTTGGATGTGCAAGCGGGAAACCCGGGACACCCTGTTCGGCTACCCTGGAATCTGACGCCCAAGACCTTTGCCAAAGATACGAATATTTCAGATTTACGCGGAAAGGAGTTCGTGAAGAAAATCATCCACATCGACATGGACGCTTTTTACGCCTCTGTGGAGCAGCGGGACGATCCCGGTCTCAGGGGCAAACCGGTGGTGGTGGGCGGTTCGCCGCAGGGACGGGGCGTGGTGGCGGCCGCCAGCTACGAAGCACGAAAATTCGGGATACGCTCGGCCATGCCCGCCGCCCACGCACTGCGCCTGTGTCCCGACGTCGTCTTCATCCGCCCCCGATTCGATGTCTACAAACAGGTCTCCCTGCAGATCCGCGAGGTTTTCCACGAATACACGGACCTGGTGGAGCCGCTTTCCCTCGATGAGGCGTACCTGGATGTGACCGAAAACAAGTCCGCCAACCCATCTGCCACGCTCATCGCCCGTGAGATCAAGCAGAAAATCCGCACCCGGACCGGACTCACCGCCTCTGCCGGTATTTCCTGTAACAAATTCCTGGCCCAAATTGCTTCGGACCTGCGGAAACCGGATGGAATCGCGCTCATCCCGCCGGAAAAGGCCGCCGATTTCATCGCCCGGCTGCCTATCGGGAAATTCCACGGGATCGGCAAGGCCACGGAATCCAAAATGCACCGCCTGGGCATCAGAGACGGCGGCGACCTGCGCACATGGTCCAAATGGGACCTAAACAAGCACTTTGGCAAAGCGGGCACCTTCTATTACAACATCGCCCGTGCCATCGACGACCGGCCCGTACGCACCGAGCGGATCCCAAAATCCATCGGAAAAGAAAAAACCTTTGAGGATGAT
>SKWQ01000244.1 GCA_007128855.1 Balneolales bacterium | reverse complement strand
TGCGCATCCAGGACCGTGAGGAGTTCCTTGACGAGAAGGATGCCGGCACGGCGGAACCCGGCGGCATCCCGGCCGATGCCGCCTATGTGGTGAGCACCACATCCTCCCGTTACTTTTGCAGGAAGGTGGTCACCAATCTGCCGGTCTGGAACCTGCCGGCCATCACAGCCGGAGAGAAAAAGGAGTGGTTTGAGCGGCAGGCGGCCCGTTTCCGGCACGCCTGGGGCGCTTTTGTCATGGGCATTGCGGTGAAGGACACGTTTCCGGAAGACTTCACGCTTCACCACCAGATCCACCTGGAGCGGCCGATGCCCCACACCGGGGCCGGATCGCTTTTCGTGAGCATCTCCGCCCGCGAAGACACGGTACGGGCGCCCGAGGGCTACCGTGTTCTGAATATCTCCTGCCACACGGAGACGGACGCCTGGTTTGGCAAGCCGGAGGACTACGACCGGGCCAAGACCGAGACGGGGGACGCCATCCTGGATATTCTGGAGGCGAAACTTCCGGGTTTCCGGAAGGAGCACATACAGATGCAGTTCGAGGGCACCCCGGTCACCTGGCAGAACTGGGTCCACCGGCACCGCGGCAGGGTGGGGGGCATCCCGCAGAGCATGAAACGGTCGCTGCTGGACTGGCCGCCGGCACGCACCCCGTTCCGGGGCTGGTACCTGACCGGCGACACGGTGTATCCGGGACAGGGCATTCCCGGGGTCACCCTGAGCGGGATAAACGCCTACTGGAGGGTGGTCTGGGAGCAGTCGCGCGCGGGCATTTTGCGTGAATAAGTCCTATATTGATTGTTTAGCATTATTTCCTGACAACACCATTAAATCCATCCAGATTTGAGTTATTCCGGCAATTCATACCAAACCACCAGTTTTTCGCTTTTCCCCCCGGCGGTCAAGCATCTGCTGATCATAAACCTGCTTGTGTTCCTGGCCCTGATGACTCCGGGACTGGGACAGTATGTTTTCGGCCTGGGCGCGTTGTGGCCCCTGAGCCATCCCAATTTCATGCCGTGGCAGTTTGTTTCCTACATGTTCCTTCATGGCGGACTTGCGCACCTGTTCTTCAACCTGTTTGCATTGTGGATGTTCGGGCAGAGCATCGAAAACCTGTGGGGGACCCGGAGGTTCGTGATCTACTATTTCCTCACGGGTATTGGTGCGGCGCTGATCCACATCCTGGTCACCGGCGCCAACGTGCCGATGGTCGGGGCTTCCGGCGCGGTCTACGGTATCCTGCTCGCCTTTGCCATGATGTTCCCGAACCGCCCCATTTTCCTTATTTTTCTGCCCATTCCGATAAAGGCCAAGTACTTTGTCATCTTTTTCGGTGCATTGGAACTGTTCAACGGCGTCAGCAGCCTGCAGACGGGCATCGCGCATTTCGCACACCTTGGCGGCATGGTTGTCGGTTTCATCCTGATCAAACTCTGGCGCATCCGGGGCAGTCACGAATGAGCATCCCGCCGGGAAGCGCGCGCCGACCGGAACCCGGGAGTGCAGCTAGCCGGAACCCGGCAGTGCAGCCAACCGGAACGATTGTAAAAGTATAACCCATAAAATAAAAAAGAACCGTCCATGTCCGTGTATGACGACAGTTTTGGAAGCGCCCTGAAACGGGGATACCAGAGTCTGCCCTCGGGGCTGCGGGTGATCCTGCTGCTGAACGTGGTGATCTTTGTGGTGCAGTCGGTGCTGGCGGCGTTCGGCGCCGGGGCCCTGGTCTCGGGCGTGATCGGTTTCTTCGGGTTCATCCCGGACTGGCAGACCTCGGTGCTGCAGCCCTGGCGGCTGGTGACCTACATGTTCTTCCACGGTTCGGTGCTGCACCTGGCGTTCAACATGCTCTGGCTCTGGTGGATGGGTCGTCCGGTCGAGGAGCAGCTCGGGCCGCGCAACTTCATGGTGATCTATTTCGGCTCGGGCATCGGCGGGGCGCTGGTCAACCTTGTGTTCAGCCCGTTTTTCCCTGCCACCGTCACGATCGGGGCTTCCGGCGCGGTATTCGGCATGATGGTGGCCTTTGCCATGCTGTTCCCCCGCATCCCGATCATGCTGCTTTTCCTTCCGCCCATCCAGGCGCGCTTTCTGGTGGCGGGATTGATCGCCATCGACCTGCTGCTGATCTCTTCGGGGGACAATGTGGCACGCATCGTGCATCTGGGCGGCGCACTGTGCGGCTATGTCCTGGTGAAACTATATCTGCAGGGGTACCACTACGATCTGTGGATCGAGCAGTGGAAACAGCGGTTCAGGCGCAGGAAATCACCCGGGACATCCCAGTCGACATCCCGCACATCCGCATCGGCCGGGCCGCGCAATCCATCCATGAGAAAAGTAACCGATGCCGAGATCGTGAAGGAATACGACCAGGACGACCTGGACCGCATCCTCGATAAAATCTCTAAATCCGGGTACGAAGGCCTCACGGCCGAAGAAAAACGCCTGCTGTTCGAACTAAGCAGGAAGAATTGAAGTTTGGTCATCTGTATCCACCAATCATCAATCCAAACAAGCCACACCATACCGTGATAGAACGCAGAAAATCCATAGCAGTAAACGTCGGCGGCGTGACCGTCGGAGGGGACGCCCCGGTGGTCGTGCAGTCCATGACCAACACCGATACCGCCGATGTCGCCGAAACCATTGAGCAGGTCCACCGGCTGGCTGCGGCCGGCTCGGAGCTGGTGCGCATCACCGTCAACAACAAGGAGGCGGCCAGGGCGGTGCCGGCGATCGTGGAGGGGCTGGACAAGCGCGGGGTGAACGTGCCGCTGATCGGCGATTTCCACTTCAACGGACACGTGCTGCTCACCGAGTACCCGGAAACGGCGCGCCTGCTGGCCAAGTACCGGATCAACCCGGGGAACACCGGCACGCGCTCGCGCGACAGGAATTTCGTGACCATCATCGAGCAGGCCATCAAGTGGGACAAGCCCGTTCGCATCGGTGTGAACTGGGGGTCGCTGGACCAGCAGCTGCTGGCCGACCGGATGGACCGGAACAACATGCTCCCGGAGCCCAAATCCGCCAAGGAAGTGATGATGGATACCATGATCGAGAGTGCTTTGCGGTCCACGGCGCTGGCTGAGGAGGTGGGATTGCCGTCCGACAAGATCATCGTGAGCTGCAAGCTGTCCGGGGTGCAGGACCTTATCGTCGCATACACCCGTCTGTCGACGCTGGTCGACTATCCGCTCCACTTGGGCCTCACCGAGGCCGGTATGGGCATGAAAGGCATTGTGGCCAGTACGTCGGCCCTTTCCGTGCTGCTGCAGCAGGGGATCGGCGAGACCATACGCGTGTCGCTGACGCCGATGCCCAAGGGCGACCGCACCGAGGAAGTGCGCGTGTGCCAGCAGATCCTGCAGTCGCTGGGCATCCGCAACTTCATCCCGCAGGTGGCGGCGTGTCCGGGTTGCGGGCGCACCAAAAGCACCTACTTCCAGGAGCTGGCCGATAATATCCACAATTATATCGTGGAGATGATGCCCATCTGGCGCAAGGTCTATCCCGGCGTGGAAGACATGCACGTGGCCGTGATGGGATGCGTGGTCAACGGTCCGGGCGAGTCCAAGCACGCCAATATCGGTATTTCGCTGCCAGGGACGTTCGAGGAGCCCAAGGCCCCGGTCTACATTGACGGGGAGCTTCACTCCACGCTCACCGGCGACCACATCGGGGAGACGTTTCACAAGATGCTGGATGACTACGTCGTCTCGCGCTACGGGAAGAAGCAGACCGCCGGGACCGAAGCTGATCCGGGCTGAGGTCTGCAGGAGACATCCCAAAGCTGACATGCATTGTCCGCCCGGACGGCCCCATCCACCCGCTGCTTGAAGCCTTGCAACAAGGTCGGCCGCCGAAATCTGAAACATGCGTTTCCTGTGCGGGAAGCCCGAAGTAAGCGCTACCATTATTAAAAAAAAGTTTCAGAAAGTATTTGAAAATGTAAGCGCTTTCATTATATTATGATAACAATAGCGTTACATTCGCTTAAAACGCGATTTTCAGACTCCTCCACAGTTACAGGAAACCATGTCAGGATCTTCACTCCGCAGAACCGCTGCCGCAGTTCTCACCGGTCTGGTGACCGTATCGGCTGTGCTGATTTTATCGCTCTGTTCCAGGGAGGCCAAGGAGGAGAAACCGGAAGCGCTGGCCGAAGTCGGTTCCTATCAGGTCAGCGAAGAGGAGTTCCTGGGCGCCTTCCGCCATGCATTCGAACGGTCGGGCCGCGCCCTGCAGGTCACCCCGTCGCTGCTCCGTGAGATCCTGGACCAGCGCGTCAATTTCTATGCGGCCGTTCAGTACGGGGTGGACAACCACTGGCATGAGGACCACGAGGGCACCTACCAGAAAAACCTGATTTACCGGCAGGTGATGATGGACGAGTTCAAGCGCCGGCACATCGCAGGCGATGTAAGCGTTGAAGAACGCGACCTGCAGGACCTGTTCCTGCGCTACAACACCCATCTGCGCGCCTCCCATCTTTATGCGCCAGACCGCCAGACCGCCGATTCGCTCTACCGGCTTCTTGCCGACGGCGTCCCCTTCGATCAGCTGGCCGCCGACCTTTTTGAATCGCAGTCGCTGCGGGAATCGGGCGGCGACCTCGGCTACTTCACCGTGGACGATATGGATGTCGGATTCGAGTCGGTGGCCTTTGCGCTGCCGGTCGGCGAGATCTCCGAGCCGGTCCGCACCACCCGCGGTTTCAGTATCATCAAGGTGACCGACCGCATCACCACCCCGATCATCACCGAGTACCAGTATGCCGAGAACAAGCCGCGCATCCGCGAGCTGGCCGTCCAGCAGAAAACCGAGCTGCGCCGGCGGGAGCACATGGACCAGGTCATCGACGGGTTCCGTTTCAACCAGGAAATGGTGGATGCGCTTTGGGATCAGATGGACGGTTACCTGGACCTGGATCCGGTGGCCGATGTGGAGCTGGAGGATTTCCGGTCCCGCGTGCCCGGTGACTGGCACGACCGGGTCATGGGTTCCTATAACGGATTCGAGCTGACCGTCGGCACGTTCCTGCAGGAAGCCTACTTCACCCCGCTGCAGAGCCGTGAGCAGATCCGGTCCGCCCGCCACTTCCGCAACCTGGTGGAAGGGGTCGCCTACCGCGCGTATGCCATGCTGGCCTACCAGAACGGTCCCCATTACGATGAGACCGAGGTGGAAATGTCCGTCGAGAACACCTTCCAGAACTACCTGAACCGCCGGTTGTACCAGACGCTCCGGGCGCAGGCGGACATCCCCGAAAGCGCAAAACGGCAGGAATACGCGACCAACCGCAGCAGCTATTTCCATCCGCGGGAGGTCAATCTGGCCGAGCTGGCAGTGCGGGATATGGACACGGCCGAGGAGGCGTATCTCGCCATCCAGCAGGGCATGTCCTTTCAGGATGCGCTGATGGAATATGGCTTCGACGAAGAGGCCAAGCTGGTGGGCGGGGAGATCGGATACACCCCGGTCACCCATTTCGGGACCATTTCACCGTCCCTGGCTAACATTCAGCCCGGCGACGTTGCCGGACCATTTGAAATGAGAAGTGATGTGATCTTCCTCTTTAAATGTCTGGGCGTGCGTGAAGCGCACCCCATGACATTTGAGGAAGCGCAACCCCTGATCGCAGATCAGCTGGCAGAAGAGATCGTGATGGAAAAGCGCCGCCGGATCATCAGGGAAACCCTGGACAGGCATGATGCCCGGGTCCGATACGACCGGATCGGCGACATAGAATTGCAATTATAAAAGAAAGCAGAGGATGAACCACCCATGACCATCGATACGGACACCGCCCGCAAGCGCTATCTGTCGTGGATGTTCCATCCGAAGCTGAACTCCAAGATTACGAAGTGAAATCGAAATACACATGAAACACGCATACGCATCTTTCCTCACCATACTTGTACTGTTACTCGGAAGCGTCCCGGTTCTGGCCCAGGCCGGCTTTATAAGCGGCGAGGTCACCGATGCCACCGACGGCGAGCCGCTGATCGGGGCGAATGTCCTGATCGACGGGACCACCATGGGGGCCTCTACGGACATCAACGGGAACTACCGGATCCTGAACGTGCGTCCGGGCACCTACACCGTCGTGGTCCGCTACATCGGCTACCAGACCCAGTTCATCCAGAACGTTTTGGTGCAGAGCGATTCGCGGACCAACCTCGACATTGAAATGCAGGAGGAGGTGTTCGAGGGCCAGGAGGTGGTGGTGCAGGCGACGCGGGACATTGTGACCCGCGACCGCACCAGTTCCGAGTCGCGCGTTTCACGCCAGCAGCTTGAGGCCATGCCGGTCCAGGAACTCGGCGACGTGCTCAGTCTGCAGGCCGGGGTGACCCAGAGCAGCAGCGGCCAGATCCACATCCGCGGCGGACGCGCCACCGAGGTGGCGTACATCGTGGATGGCATACGTGTGACCGACGACTTCGACCGTTCGCTCGGGGTGCGCATTGAAAACCTGAACGTTGAAGAGCTTCAGGTGGTCTCAGGCGCATACAACGCCGAATACGGCCAGGCGATGTCCGGGATCGTCAACGTATCCACCCGGGCCGGGACCAACAACTTCCAGGGCTCATTCCGGAGCTGGGCGGGCGACTACCTGACGACGGACAGGCATCTTTACGATGGCGTGGCGCATAGTCTCACCGATCTGCGTCCGTCCAACCAGTATAATTTCGAGGCCTCCCTGGCCGGACCGATCGTCAGGGACCGGCTCACCTTTTTCGTGAGCGGCCGCTATTTCAACACCGACGGCTGGTTCAACGGCCGCAATGCCTATACGCCATATGGACCGATGCTTCCGGGAACCGACCGGTTCGGACGTCCGGCATACCCCAGAGTGCCGATAGAAGACCCGGTCAACCGTTTCGGGGACCGGGTGGACGGTGACCTGCCCTGGATCACCATTATCAACGAAGACAACGAATGGATCTACTACACAGATTCGGGCGAGCGTGACAGCTCCCTGGTGCCGCTTCAGCAGTTCTCCTCGTTCACCGGTCAATACAACCTGCAATGGAATGTGTTCCGTGGATTCCGGGTCAACATGATCGGCAACTACTCTCTGGAAGAGGGGGATGTCGGTGTCGGCCACACCATGCGCCTGATTCCCGATGGAATCTCCACCTTTGACCGCACCCGTTTCTACAACAACCTGCGGATCACGGTTACCCCGAGCGCAAACACCTATTTCAACATCAATG